>CAMUAR010000090.1 GCA_947086895.1 uncultured Lachnospiraceae bacterium
CAGCGGCTTATAGCCGCAGAGCAAACCACCCGTTTGACGGGTGGTTATGATTTATTAATATTTTGTATATAATTTTTTGCTTGAAACCAAAACAAAGTATATGAATGAAATAATTGTTCAAAAGAGAATTGCTATACTTTCTCAATTTGAAATCTCAGATTCTGCTGCTTAATTCTTTTGGCGAAGATGAGATTGGCAGTAAGATGACCACAAACTATATTACAATTCATTCTGGAATCAGCGTGCGGCAGGCAATGCATAAATTGATTGAATTACTACAATCAATGACCTTGTTGCGGTTATAACTTATTATGGATTGGCATGGATTTTAATAATTTTATAAAAGCAAAGATAAATCATAAGGATTGGTTTGGCAGTCCAAAGCTTTTGAAAATCGGACAAATCCATTCGAACTTTTATTGGGACTTGAAGGATTCTAAAAAAGTTGATTTATTGCAAAAATCAAATCACAAGAAACGGTATCCGTGCATATACTAAAAATATAACAACCAAATACCAGTTTTAGAATGAAAAGAATTTAGAACTTTGGAATGGACAAAACAAAAAAATAAGATAAGAAACAAAAAGAAATGTCTGTTACATACTCCCGCAGATTGTTTTTTTCCATCTGCGGAGAGGAGTCGTGCTGGAGCAAAAAAGCATGATGAAAAAAATAAACAGACGGGAGAATATTACAGGAAGTAAGCAGGCGGACGCCTTTGAGTGATGTACCGAAATACCCGACTGTATCACATAGAGAGACAGGTCTGCAAAAAATCTTTTGCAGACCTGCCGTTATAAATAGAAAATTTCTTTGATATGGCTGAAAGTGCAAAAACACAATCGTTTGCTGTTACAATTTTTGCTCTGATGAAGGAGAAAAGAATTTATCATAATACATAAACAACTCTTGATGGTTTGTCAATTTCCGTTTTTTATAAAAATATACTATAATAAAAACAAAGTATTTTTACAGCACTGAGACATAGACAAGCATCATAATGTAATGACATAAACTTCCACCAATGCAAAAAAGATGAAACAATTCATGATTTCCAAAGCCTTTTGTCATATTTGTAAACAGTGGAAGTTTCAGCGCGTAGATCACTCCTCCGACCGTGTAGATAATTCCACCAGCTAAAAGCCATCCAAACGCACCGCCTGGCAGTGAAGCGACAATATCACCCATCGCGAATACACACAGCCAGCCCATAAAAATATAAATCAGGGCAGAGAGCCATTTTGGGCAGGTAATCCAAAATAACGCCATCAAAATACCAGCCAAAGCCAATCCCCATATTACGCCAAACAGAGCGACGCCTTTTGGAAAACCAAGGACAACAAGGCAGACTGGAGAATACGTCCCCGCAATTAAAACATAAATCATACTGTGATCGACTTTTCGCAGTCTTTTGTTTGCGGATTCTGAAAGATCAAGCCCATGGTAGACGCCGCTTGCCGTGTACAGACCAATCAGTCCAAAGACGAACAAGATCATAGACATACCATTTGTCAGACCAGACATAAAAAACGCGCGGATAATAAGCGGAACACCTGCAATCAAAGACACGCCTGCAAAGATCAGGTGGCTTAAGCTGCTGAAAGGGTCTTTTAGACGGCGGAGACGAGAGCTTTTATCTTGAATTGCAAAGGCGATTGCCGGATCTTTGACCGCTGCTGATTTCTCCATAAATTCCTCCATTTCTGCGCAGTGCAAAGACCACGCTTATAATATGATATGTTAGTATATGCAATAAGGTAATATTAAATTCATGTTGAAGAAAAAGAAAACCTTATACATAGTTTTAAAAACTACATTATGTGTAAAATCATACTACCATGGTTTTGCAAAAAAAGCAATAGAAAAAAGGAAAATGTAAGGAAATTTTAATTGAAACTTAAATTGGAGCGGGAATATACAGAGCAAATTAGAGATTTTGAAGTAATTAGGAAAGAGTTTATAAATTATGTTAATTGGTAAATTTAGCAATATTGTCCGATATCAAATGACTGCTGTTTGGCAGAATATTATAATTTTTGGAAAATATGTAAAAAACATTCTTATATCCATTGCATTAGACAATTCTTGTGTGGTATTATATCTATGGAAGCAAGATGATTCGATCCGTATATCAATAGAAAAAATACATTATGCAAATAAGATTTACAGAAGAACAGGATAAGTCCGTTGTATACAAGAGAAAGGTGTATTTATGTGGGGAAAAACAAAACTGTATAACAAAAGAGAAGAAGGAAATGCTTATGGCGAATATCTGGATCAGCAGAAAAAAGAGTGGGGCGTTACGTTAGACCAGCTCTGTCGCGGCGTGTGTACCGTCAGTATGCTTGTCAGTATATTAAACGGTGAAAAGACTCCGGGAAAATTGCTGCGGGAACGGCTTCAGGAGCGCGTTGGCATCAGCAATGATGAATATGAAACATATCTTGATTGCGACGAGTATAACGAGTGGAAAATGCAGCAGGAAATTTTGGTATTGTTGGAAAAACAAAACGAAGAACTAAAAGAAAAACTAAAGCTGTATGCGCAGACTTATATAATATATAAAGAAGATAAAGAGGTCGCAGAAATCACGAAAAATATTTTTGAAAAAACAGCGGCATATAAAGAAAATATCGGAACAGAAGAAAAAAAGAAGAATAATGCAAATCAAAAACTGCGTTTTCAATTTTATCTTTATATTAAAGCTATATATAAAAAGCAGCAAAAAGCACCAATGGAAGAACAAATTAATTTATTTGAAAAAGCAGTAAAACAGACTGTGCCAGATATTGATAAAGAATCCGTGATACATCTTTTACTTTCCCCTCAGGAACTTGATTTGATTTTAGAGTATGAACGGTGCAGACCAAGATGCGAAGCTGTAGTAAAATACAGAGAAGTGCTGAAATATCTTGAGAATTCAAAAATTGAGGAAAACAGCAAGGTAAAGAATTATCCGAAAACAGTTTTATATTTGTGCCAGGCTCTGCTTGCAGAAAAGGAAATCACTGCTTATGCGGAATTACTTCGGCTGTGCGATTCTGCTATTAATTTGCTGCGGACAACGCGAAGGAGTTATTATCTGTGGGAGATCCTTTGTTTAAAAAAACAGGTACTGACACAAATAAAAATGCAAAATTGTAACCATGGAGAATCTGCAAAAGAAGAAATACTGAACAAAATGCTTGCTCCAATCGAAGAACAGATCAAAATATTGAAAGAAATATACGAACGTTTTGGAGTATCAAAAGAACGAAAAGAAAGCTGTTATATTTATTATGGACAGGATACATACCCTATTGGCGATATTATCCGTATCCGGCGCAAAATGCTGGGAATAAAGCGGGAGGAACTCTGTGATGGAATCTGTTCTCTTGATACGCTGCGCCGATTGGAAAAAAAACAGAAAAGCACACAGCCTTATATTGTACAGCAGCTTTGTATGCGGCTGAAACTATCGCCAGAATGTGAACGGACAGAACTGATTACCTCAGATATTCGAGCGCGGGAATTGGAGCGTGAAATACGTTACGCTGTAAATGAAGAGAGATTTGAGGAAGCTAAAGTTTTGTTGGAAGAACTAAAAACAAGAATTGAACTGTCAAATCATATTAATGCTCAATGGGTAGTGGATATAGAAGGATTAACAAAATACCGTTTGGGACTGATGAATGAAGAACAATATCGAAATCAGCTGAAACAGGCACTGGAATATACCCTTCCGCTGTCTATCATGGAACTTTCCGATACACAGGAGTGCTATCTTACTAATTCGGAAATGTCCTGTATGTATCATTTTTCTCTTTTGGAAAAGAAGAAGGAAAATTGGATGGAGGCGGAGCGATGGATGAAATTGATTAACCGCATATTACAAAACTATAAGGGACAGGATCAAATAAGAAATCATGTTCGTAATTGTGAGCTGTATATCGGATATAAAGCTTCCATTTTATGCGGGTTGGAAAAGTATGAGTTATCTCAGACGTATGCTGAAAAAGTAATGCAGCTTTGTCTGGGTATGGGCAGAATAAATATGGTAAGCGGTGCATTGTATGATTGGATGCAAAGCACTTGGATGATAAAACAAACAGAGGATAAAAGGCAAGACGATTCGTGGAAAAGTGATTTGGAATACTGTCTTGCCTTAAGCTGGTTCTGCAAAAACAAAGCACTGGAAAAATTTTATAAGGATGCGCTGCGAATGTTTAGTCATTTTCTGGAGGTAAAGGAGAAAGAGGAAGAGGATTTTCATCAGCTTCATAATCGCAAAAACTAATTTCTGATTCTTTTGGGTAGCCAGGAAAACCATCCAGCGACAGAGCTGTAGTGAAGAGAGTTAATACCGTTAGAAAAATACCAATTTTTTTAAAAAGTTTGTGCTTCATAATAATACTCCTTTTCAAAAACGTATTTTGTTTGGGAAACTGACAAGAGAAATCTGTAAATAACAGTTTCTCTTGTCAGCTTAGGGCTTATTGGTGACGTTTCATATACAAATAAGCCTTGTGAAAAATTAGCATATTAATGCAACTTTTCACAGTAAGTTTTCTTGATGAATAATTTTTTGTGAAGCAGATTAAGATTAACTTGTGACCATATATTATAATACAATAAAAATAGTGTGTTTAACAAGTGGCAGATCGGTGAAAGAAATTGGGGATTTTTATAAGAATTTTTTCACCAGTCTGCCACTTGTCATTCTTGTGTAAAGGGGTGTAAGATAAAATTGTCACAGGACACCGCTTATTAAAATAAATCTGAAAACGGAAGGGTTCGTGGTTTTTGGAATAGTATGAAGGATTTTAGGCGGGGTGTGGTTATGTCAGTATTAACTAGCCTTCGACAAAATAAAAATAATTTTTCTCGTGAATTATGTGAATCTTTTAGAGGATACCTTGATTGAAAAATATAGTATAACATTGGCAGATTGCCAAAGTAATTAAAAAGGGATGTATGGTATGTATTTTGCGGCAAAAATTTCAATACAGTTTAGAAATAATCATAGAAGGGAGTGAGATGAATACGAAGGAGAAAATAGATATTATTTGTACTTATGAAGATAAAGTTATAAGAAAAGCAACTTTAATTTATAGTTTTGTTGGAGTTTTAGAAAGGTAGGGATATGTATATGGAACAGAAACTTTTATCAGAAAAAACTGTGAAAAAAGTGATTACATGTTTTTGACTATATTCATTATAGCAGGAGGATGTCTTTTCACTGTTTTAGGTGCAGAGTCAGATACAATATCCACCGAAGAGGAAAGAATTGCAACAATTGAACGTCTAATTGATCAAAAATATGATTTACAAATTAATTTGCAGGATATGGAACAAGGTATAGAGAGAGATAAGTTAGAAAGAGAATACGCACAGCTATGTGACAGATTGAGAGAACTTGGAGTAAGTAATCGAATTACAGAAAATATTCCGCTTTGGGATGAAGAATCAAGAGTAGAACCATTAATAGCAAATCCACCAGATTTTTCGGCTTATGAGGCAGCTTTTGATTTAAATACATATTATCAATATGTAACAGTGGATGGTGTACAGTATCGATTATATAATATGGTAGTGAGTGGAAAAGACAAACAAAATTGTAAACTGTCATATGGGATTGCATCTATGGTATTAAAAGGAAAAGTGACAAATGAAATGGAAGCATATCAAGTAGGTTTGTCAACGCTTAAATTTCTTACGAGTACAGCAGCAGGACTTTATGGAACACCTGCATTTGGAGTAGCTGTTTCAGCGCTTACTGCAGTAATACCAGATTTTAAACCAGTATATTTGATACATAGCAGTGATGCAATAGTAGCAGGTCCCGTTGCAGTAAATGAATTTGTTCAGTATGTTTATGCGTATGATGAACAGAAAGATTATTGGGTGCATATTTATAGTAGAAACTGGGCAAAGGTGCAATATGACTTATCATTATTTTATTATAATAAATACTTGACTTATGAGAGAGTTGAACGAGTACCGATTACTGTGATTCCAGATAAGGGAGGATTTACACAAGAGCAAAAGGTAAGACACTTTTTATTAATGTTATCAAAACCTTCAATTTATAAGCCGATTGATTCAATCTATAATACGTTAATAATTCAGATGGATCAGGGAAGTGATGAAAAACAGGAATTGCCTTTACATGCAACATCAGCGCCAGGGCAATTATGGTAAACTATTTTATTTAAGAAAGCTACTACAATTAACTTTAGATAAAAAGTATACATTATCTAGTTAATCAAATCTCTGGAAGCAAAAGTCTAATTCTTTTGTTTTCAGGGATTTCTCATCGCTTTATTGAGAGGATTTTAAATTTTATGAAAAAGACAAAAAAGATAATTTTAATAAGCATATTTACTTTACTTGCTATATTATTTTCTGCATGGATTTTTGCAGGATATTTAAGAAGTGATACAAAGACCTTTCAGCTGCCGGAAGAGGCGGTTGTATTTCAGAGAAAAAAGGGTTTGAATGAAAATAAAGAGAAATATGAATATGAGTATGTGGGAAGTACTAAAGCTATTGTTCAGGGAGAATTGCGTACAGATGGACAGGGGAAACAATATTTTTTGGGGGATATCTGGGTGGAATATTTGCAGATTATGCGGCATTTTCTCGGTGATCCAACAAATGAACATTATAAGAAAACTGGCATTATGTCGAGTTATCATTATGCATTAGAAACACAAGGAGCAGAGTATTTTAACAATGAAGAAACACGCAGACGGTATGAAATTCCGGTAAGCCGCATGGATGAGAAATATGGGTTTTTAATGGAGCCGCGAGGTTATTTTGTGGATAATGTCAGTACCATTCAGGAGATATGGGAAGAATATTATGCATACGCTAATGACTATAATAACATTAAAAGAGGAAGTATGTTTTCACCGGAATTATTTTGGGATGACAAGGAAGATACTGGAGTTATTTTTGTTGGAGACGGAACAATGGAGTATATTATATTTATCGGTGCTTCAAATTATCAGGAGACAGAGGAGATTGTAAAAGAAAGATATGATTGGTTTTATCCATTGATTGAGGGAAAGCAGCCAAATGAATAATTTATTATAAAAATAATTGGCTATATATAGTATTATATTGTAATCAAATTAAAATTTTGTTCATGTCTCCTTTTATTTTAAAGTTAGAGATTCAGCAATAAGTTGGAGGATAATGAATGTTAATAAAGAAAATTATTAAAATTATGATCCCTTTTTTAATCATAATAGGAATCTGGTTTGCATATCAGGAATTTTGTAAACCTGAACCGCTATACTTGGAAATGACGATGTGTTCAGAAAATGGCGAAGTTGTTCAAGTAGTAGTTGATACAAAATGGTATCATAAAATTGGAGATCCAAAGTTGCTGAAAGGTGATATTTGTATTGATCATACAATTTTTTCGTATCTTCCTTGGACTTTACCAGGTGGATGGAAAGAATTTGCTGTAAACGGAAGATATATACCAGAATTTTTACCGCCGACAGTAACAAGTCGTGATAATAAAATATGGAATGATTATATATCAAGTTTTCGAATCCTCAATTTAGGAGATGACACATATTACTATATCAATCGATATTGCAGTACCGATGGCAAGTTCTCGGAAAAAAATAATATTTCTTATTTGGGATCAGCTTGTTCAAAAGAGGAATATAATGAGATTTATAAGAAATGGGTCAAAGAATATAATTAGGATATGTTTAATACCTGCTTTTTGTCAGCTTTATTTTAATATCGTCATTTTACAAGATTTTGATTTTAAATGATTTTTAAGCAAAGATATCATATAAAAATATATAAATAAGACAATTTAATTATTAAAAAATAAATATTTATCTATTGTATAAATTCTATACTATAATTTTTTTGAAAAACTTGTAAAATGGTGTTTAATATCAAAGCTGTGATATAAAAGAATGAAAAAATACAAGGAGGGAGCATTATGAAGTTAAAATATCTAAAACCGTTGTTTTTTATGTTTGGTACTGTTGTGCTTTCTTCACCGGAGATAACCAGAGCGACAGACAGCGTTGCTGAAATATGTGTGAAAGTTCCTGTGGGAGAAGATGAAGACTCTGTAGGATACAGCGAGTATTCTGCATGTCCAGAAGGTCCAAAGGATTTTTATGTATATCAGGGTAATGTTTATATATTGGATTCTAAAAAAGATCGAATTCTTGTATTTAGGGATGGGGTACAAAAAGACTGCATTGAACTTGGCGCTTATTGTAATATGATGGAAATTTTGGAAGATAAAATTTATGTTTTGGCTTATGTAAAAAGAGAAATTTTAGAGTTCAGTTTAGATGGAGAAAAACAGAGAAGCTATTCGTTAGGATGTGATTCTTCATGGGTAAAAGGAATTGCAAAAGATGGAGGGAAAATAGCAATTATTACAAATTCAGAACAGACATTAAATTATCGAGATCCGTACAGTGGATTTTCAATAATACAAAAAAATGCGGAAACTTTAAAGGACTCTCCTTATGCTGCAAAGGAATATTTGGTGGAGGATATTCGAATTACAGAGTATTTTACAGATGTTTCTTCAAATTATGCAGTTTTGCACCGCTATAATAATCAGACGGATCATTTTATAGGCGAAGAGTATATTGTTTATATTGATGGTGGAGATATCAAGGGATATAGCAAAGTGGATTCAGAGAAATGGGAAGTTCTTCCGGCGCGTTATTTTAGAGAAGTTGATGGAATACCATATCTTATGTGCTGCTATGCAGATCATGTTGTAATACGGCAGGTTTCTTTTTCTGAGACAATGGAAGATTCAATGTTTGATCATATTGAAATGATCCAGGAAGAAATTGCTGCACAAAAAGAGGATTTGGATAAAGATAATGATATTGTAAAAATCAGCGAAAAAAAAGATAAGATTTCATTGTCGAGAGAACAGGTTCTTTTTCGGGCTCAGGATATGAGTTCTATTTACTGGAATTTAACGGAAGAACATAAAAAGACGAGAACTTCTGCAAAATTGCCAAAATGTATTTCGGACGCACCTGCAGGAAGATCATTTCAGGGAATTCCTTATTGCTGGGGTGGATTTTTTGGCGTGTCTGATACGCCTACAGAGATTTCTTATGGTGGAAAGTTTTCTGATAAAATAGATACTGTTTTTTCGGATGGAACCATGTACATGGCAGGAAATATTCAGAGCAGAACAGCTCAGGGAGACAGGCAGGGGCATGTTTCTAAAACAATCGGAGTTGATTGTTCTGGATTTGTTTCGTCTGCTTATGGACTTTCAAGGAAACAAAGTACTTCCGATTTGATTAGTACCAACAATTATTATGCAGTGGAAGATTTGAAAAACCTGAAAATGTGTGATATTCTTGTTTCTTCAACAGAAGGTCATGTTTATTTATTTACTGGTATGAAAGATGAAAAAACTTATGTTGTGTACGATTGTAATTCCAATTCTGAAACAGGAAAAGTTTTAAAAAGAGAGATTACGGCGGAGCATTTAAAGAACTATAATTATGTTGGAAGAAGCCTTTGGGCTGATTGAAAAACTTCCGGCATAGAGGTGCTAAATTGAAAATTCCCCAGAAAATATTTTTATTTACAATATCAGGTATTGTCTGTTTTACTGGAGCAGCATGCGATCAATCGGAAAATGATACAGTGCCAACGCAAGTCGAGGCAGGAGGAACACTCCTGCCTGCTGATGTGCTACTGTAGAATATGTATATCATCATTGTAATAAATGTGGTGCATCTTGGACTTCCAACAACAATACCGCAACAGTACAGCACAATTGGAGTGAGACATCACGTTCAACAGAACAACAATATTCTCATGATGTGGATAGCTATTGTTACAAAATTCCAGCAAGGACAATATGAAGTGACCCCACATTTGTAGCAACGTGGATTTACCTGTATACT
>CAMUAR010000091.1 GCA_947086895.1 uncultured Lachnospiraceae bacterium
AAATGTCGGAGAATATCGCAGCGACAAATATATCAGAGCTGACCAGCATTGCGCCGTTTGTATCGCAGCCACATTTAGATAAGATGTGTGAATGTATTAATCCATCAAAAACTTCAGAGTTGCTTCAGATTGCCCCATTTTTATCACCGACAGTTTTTGCAAATTTGGTGTTAAAAACGCAGAATTATATAAAAATTTCTTTTCATGAATTATTAGAGATCACTCCATTTCTGGAGACGCAAGCTTTGGAGCAGATTATTGAAAATGTCGAAATTGGTGAAAAAGATACAGACAGATTGTTGGATATCGCGCCGTTTTTATCGAACGAAGCATTTGGAAAACTGGTAAGAAAAACCTACTGTTCAACGAGTGTTTAAGAAAAACTATACTGTACTGTTGGTATGAAAACGCTCTTTATAGTGGAAAGTAGATTAATCCCACCAGATTGGGTGATCTTTCACAAGCTTTTCTAATTTTTGAATTTCATCAGGAATCCGAATATGTGCAGGGCAGGCAGAAAGGCAAGGCATAATGGTGCATTTGCGGCACTGCTCTGCACTCTGTTGGATTCCAAGATTTAATTTGCGAAGCGCCCAGTAGTCTTTTCCCATAAAATAATAGTGATACTGGCGGAAAATCGTATGAATTTCCGTGCCGTAAGGACAGTAGCATTTTTGACAGCGGTTGCAGGGAATTGGATCAAATTCTTTTTCCAGAACAGATAATATATAAGAAAACGGAGGACAGCTGTATTTTTTTGTCTCCCATCCCATAGCAGCGTCTGCCTGCCATGGTTGTCCAATTCCAATCAGCGCACAGGAAACTTTTTGATAGGATAAAACAGCCTCAATCAGCGACTTTGCAGAAAAAAATGCAGGAAGAAGCCCGGCGGCAAATACTTTATTTACAAGGATGCCTTTTTCTGAAAAAAGAGGTTCTTTCATAATCCGCTCAAGCATTCCGCGCTCAAAAAGATTTCCGCTTGCCTGCAGTACATCAACTCTTGAGTCAGAAGCACCGCGAAGTAAAACATCATAATAGTGCGAAGCAATACCAGCAAAGCGAATTTTCCCACAAGCTTTTAGTTCAGTAAGAGCATCAAGCGCACCGTCTTTTTGAAATACTTCCTCCATATTTTCTGGATCTACTTGATGAACAAAATAGATATCCGCATAAGTTCCAAGGTTTTTACAGGACTCCTCGACCGCTTGATATATTTCATTTCCGCTAAAAAAACGAGCCTTATCTGAAATAATTAATTGTTCCCTGCCGATTTTTGCTGCAAATTTTCCAAGTTTGATCTCTGCATCTCCATATTCTGGAACAATAGCAGTATCATATAAATTGCAGCCAAGATGATATGCATGCTCCATCACCGCAATCGCCTGTGTTTCCTCCAGATTATAATAATTTGGAAGAACAGGTACATTCCCCTGTAAAATTGGAATTGTGCCAAATCCAACTTCGGAAACTTGAAGTCCTGTATTGCCAAGTTTGCGGTATTTCATAAATTTAAACTGCTCCTTTCTGAACGTTTATTATTAGGTAATTGCGAAACTCCAAACGCTTTATAAAACTTCGTTTTTTCGAGTCCTGTTTTTGTCGCTTTTCTCACCAATTTTTGAACGTTCATAAACGTCTTGCTTGTTCTATGGTAATGCTGCAATCTCAGTAAAACTGCTGTTGCCAATCTGCCAGGAGAAAGAATACTGCCAAAGAATAAATCTTGATTATTGCGGCAGAAAGTTTTGTATTTTGCAGTTTTTTGATTTTACAAACGCCCGCTCTCCTACTTCCACGCCTTCCGGCAGTTCTGGCGGTTCTAAACATTCACAAAATGCGAATGCTTCCTTGCCGATGCGCTTTAATGTGGAAGGAAATTTTACATTTTTTAAATGATGGCAGCGGAAAAACGCCCTGTTTGGGATTTCCTCTAAACCTTCCGGCAAAAAAATTTCCTCAAGCTGTACGCAATGTTCAAACGCCCTTTTTCCAAGTTTTTGAAAAGACTCGGACAATTCCACATATCGCAGCATACCACAGTTGGAAAATGCCATATCTTCAATTTCACGGATGCCGCCCAAAGTATTTTCATTCTTTTGAGATAATGGTAAATGATGATGTTTTTGTTTGACAATCTCAAGCCATTTACAGTTTGCAAACGCACCTTTTCCAATAGAAACAACGGTTTGCGGAAGAAGTATTTTGGTCAGCAGGTTGCTTTCCTGCAAAACATGATCGCCGATTTTTGTGATGCCATCCGCAAGCATAAGCTTTGAAATATTTCCTGTACATTCTATAAGTGTATTTTCCTGATTGGTTTTAAAACAATTCAGACATTCTATAATAATCTGTTTTGCAAGCGGCGGTAAATCTTTGCTGCGGTCGGAAATACCATTTATTTTTATGCAAGGCTGCCCAGGAAGCTGAATTTCTTCCAGATAAATACAGTTGCGAAATGCAAATTCCTCAACTTTTACCCGATCAGAAAGGAATCGTATTTTTTGGATTTTCATTGCATTTGCAAACGCCCATCCACATATTGTATGAACTTTTTCTGGGATTGTGACTTCTCCAGCACAACGAGAACCATCCAAAAGAATACCATTAAATATAACTATTTTAAAATGATTTTGCTGTCTTTTCAACCATTCTGTTCCTAAAAATGCTCTTGCTCCAATGGAAGTCACACTTTCTGGAATTTGAATTTCGCGAAGCATCGGCATATCTTGAAATACTTCTGCCTGAATTTTACAAATACCTTCAGGAATCTTTACAATTCTTCCAGCTCCACGATATCCGCATAAAATTTCATTTTTTTCTACATCAAAACAGCTGAGCGCACTGTAAAATATGATTTGCACGGTATGCGGAATAAGCGGTGAATGAATATCTCGGTAATTTTTTAATTCCCATACAGCAGACGGGCAAGATTCTCCCGTTTTTTCATATAAGATACGTTTTAATACAGTACACCCGGAAAATGCATATTCCCGCAAAGCGAGACGCGCTTCTTCCCCTGAAATATGAATTTTTTGAAGGCGACCGCAGTCCTCGAATGCATGTGGTTCAATTTGTGCGTCTGTTGAGAGCGTGATTTTTATTATATTATCACAATTTTCAAACGCATAGCTGCCAATTCGCTGAACGTTTGAAAGATCAATTTTATTTAATAAACCGCAGCCGCAAAAACAAAAATCGCTGATTTCCCGCAAAGTATTGTCTGGGCAAATAAATTCTCTAAGGTGCGAACAGCCCTCAAAAGCATGTTTTTGAAGCGAAACTGCATGAGAAATCGTTGCCTGTCTCAGTGAAGTGCAGTGGGCAAAAGCGGACATGCTGATTTCATTGGAACAAAGAACAATTTTTTTTAAGGAGGTACATTTTTCAAATGCACGCGCGTCAATCCGGCAGATTCCAGAAGGGAATCGAATGGATTTCAGAGAGCGGCAGCCAAGGAAAGCACCTTCCCCAATCCAGCGTATGCTTTCAGGCAGTTCTAAAGTTTCAATTTTGGAATTCCCAAAAAACGTATAAGGCGCAATGCCAGTACTGCCCTCTGGAATTTTTACATCTTTATACACAATAAATTGATTTGTAACAACAGAACCCGCTGTAGGCAAAAGATTATCACTCTGGTGAAATGCGCGGGGCGGACAATCTGGAAAAAGCGGCAAAGGAAGCGGAGGAAAGATAATTTGACGGAATGCTTTTTCTCCGATAAAATCCGCATGTTCTATCTTGGGATCGCGAAAATAAAAACAGCCCCAAAATGCTTTATTACCAATGTATTTTGTTTTTGTTAAAGAAAATTCTTTCAGGTATTTGCAGTTTGTAAACGCACGGTCTCCGATCGAGCGCCATAAAGGGGCATGTTCAATCTCTTCAAGAGAGAAACAACCTGAAAAAACTTCTGCCTGAGCATCGCAGACGCCGACAGGTCAAGTGACTTTAACTAAGGAAGTACAACTCTTAAAAGCAGCTTTTCCAATCCAGATAACATGATCTGGCAGGAAAACAGAGGTAATATTTTGATTTCCATAGAACGCGCCGCCAGCAATAATTTTAAAGCGATGAGGAATTTGAACATCACCATAAAGCGCGGTTCCATCCCAGAAAATTCGCTCGGACATATCAAGATATTCTGCTTCAAGGAAATTATTTTTTTCTTTAAATCTGTCAGCAGCGTTTGCGGTCTCTTCCGCAGTTTGTTGTAATTTCTGGTATTCTTCTTTCCATTTTTTTAGAAATGGAGTTTTTTCGATTGGATTTCGCCCGATGGATTCCAGTGTTTCCGGTAAAATTATATTTTGAAGCGCAGTGCAGCCAAACGCCAGCTTATCTGGAATATGGCGGACGCCAGAATGCAGCACAAGTGCAGAAAGTTTTGTGCAGTTGGAAAAAATATCTGTTTCGAAATTTTGGCAGCTGCAAAAAACATCCGCTTTTTTGATACCACTTTGCGCGAATGCAAGATTTCCAATATGCTGAATATTTACCGAAAGTTCAATACTTCCAAGTTTACTACAACGGTAGAATGCCATGTTTCCAATCACAGCGACACTTTCTGGAAGTGAAATTTCCGTGAGGGCAGAGCAGCCAGAAAATGCTTGTTCTCCAATTTCAGATAAGCTTGTTCCAAAATTTATTTCTTTTAATTGTCTGCAATGCCGGAATGTCATGCTCTCAATTTTTTTTATAGAATCCGGCAGCGAAATTCGTATAAGTTTAACGCAATTTTCAAATGCACCTGCGCCAATTTTTTTAAGTGAGGGCGGAAGAATTGCAGATTGCAGAGTAAGGCAGTTTCGAAATGCATTTGCTCCAATTTCTTCCAGGCTGTCTGGAAGAATAATGCGATTCATTTCTTCTTTGCCTGAAAAAGCATCTTCTGCAATTGCTGTAATGCCGTCTGGAACAGTGACGCGAGATTCATTTCCCAAATATTTGAAAAGCATAGTTCCGCAGAGGCGGAAATTGCCAAGAATCTGCTGATGAATTGTTTTGACAAGTTCTGGTATCTCTCCTGATGCAGAGTTTGTGATACCTTGAAAAGAAAATTCTCTGCCGCCTGGCATAAAAATCTTTTTTAAAGAAGAACAGTTTTTAAACGCATCATCATCAATTTTTACTTTGCTGCTGCGGAACGTAATTTTTTCCAGATTGATACAATTGCGAAACGCCCGGTCTTTAATTTCTTTCAGTGAGGCTGGCAGTGTGACAGATAAAATGCCCCGTTTGTCAAAAAAACAGCTTCTTCCAATTTCTTCAATTCCTTCAGGGATTTCGGCATGTTTTAGATTTGTCCGAAATCGCACAAGACAACGACCGTCCAGTTCAAACATACTTAGCACATCAGCGATAATCTGATGGATCAAGTCAGGAACATTTAATTCACCAACAACCGCGTCAACTAATGTAGGAATTAGAAAGTGTTCTCCATCAGCATACGAAAAATCGCGGAGCCTGCCGCAGCTTGTAAAAACATCTCGAATGCACGAAGCGTCCAACTCTCTTGAAATTACCAGTTTTTCAAGAAATATATCATTGAGAAATACTTGTTTTCCCAGGCGGCGCACCCCTGGAATATGTACTTCCTTTAAGCTGTCGCAAAAAAGAAATACACTGTTTCCAAGTTCCTCAACCGAAAAAGGCAATATTATTTTTTCTAACGAATGACAGCGATGAAATGCATAGTCGCCAACAAAACAAACTCCTTCAGGGATTTCCAGTTCACGAAGATTTCTGCAGCCTTTAAATGCTCTTGGCATAATACGGCGCAGACTGTGCGGCAGAACAATCCGTTTTAAAGATACACAGGCTTTCAGCGCATCCTCCCCGATTGTATGGACTCCTTCTGGGATTGTGATTGATTCTTCTTTTCCATTATAAGAAATAAAAACTCCATCTTGAATAAGGAAGTTGTTTTCCATAATAATCCTCATTTCTTTAAGAATACAGCAGTTTACAGGTTTTTGATTTCAAATTGTTTTCAAAATAAATATTATAGAAAATATATAAAATTAAATAATTTTAGTTATTAAAAAATAAATATTTACCTTTTATATAAGTTCTATACCGTATTTTTTGAAAAACTTGAAAAGTGCTGATACTCCAATTATATATTTTATTTTATGATGTTAAAAAAATGATTTAAAATCAAAATCTTGTGAACTTGTGAAAAAATTATAAAGTACTATAATGATATATAGAGTATAATATTTAAAATATATTTCTAAATTTTCATAATATTTTCTGACTTATTTGATTATCGCAATCCACTACTCTTCCAATTTGATGTTTAGTTCATCCATGGATATTCTGGTTTCATTTAGATCACCATACAATGCATCAGTCTCTTTTAAAATTATAGGTATGGAAAAATCTGTCTGAGAACGCTGCTTTGAAAGGGAAAGAATTAAGTCCATCTGTTTGTTAGTAAGTCCATAATAATCGTCACAAGCCATAAGTGCTTTCTGGGTTTCCATAAGCTGTACATCAAGTATGTAAGCACTGTTTTTCATAAACTCATCATATTCAGATATACTGTACAGCTCATTCCAAGTTCCCCAAAACGCTGCTGTAATATAGGGTTTTGTTTCTCCATCTATATTTTCCAGAACATATTGGAAAGCTTCTGCTTTTGCAAGTTCGACAATAGCTTCCGGTGCGCCTTTAAAATAGTTTATTGCATCCTGATATGGCGTTTTTGTTGATATATTCTGAAATACACCAATAATATATTTTTTGTCAAAAGTAATCGTGCCGCGACATCCCTGGCTGTTATTCATACAGTAATTTATGCCATCCCAGGAATGTTCATAGTTAAAGTTTGGATATTCTCCTACTGTTACAGCATGAGCCACTGCCATAAAAATACAGCCATTATAAAGTTTTTGAGGATTGATTTTTATTTTACCATAAAATTTATCCATATAAATACCTTCTTAGATTTGATTATGAAATATTTGCCTGCTATTTAATGCAGATTTATTGTTTTATTTTCATTGGATATAAAATTCTGAAAAAGAATACTATTTTGAAGAAAAGTTAAAAGTTTTGAATTTTTAACTTCCGATTTTGTGTGGTTTGATAATATAAACTTAGGTTAAAATCTTGCTCGTGTAATAAATATATAAGGAACAATAAGAATATCCTTACATTAAATGAAAAGTTCAAGAACTTCTTTTAATTAGAATTCTCTTTGAAAAACGTGCAATACAGGAAAAAGTTACTATAGTTTGCTTAATTTTGTTCTTTCTCTGCAAAAATAAGACTTAACACCTCAATTAATTCCTCCTGACTTCCAACTTGATACAGCTGTTCTTTGTATTTTTTTGTTCCTTTCCGCTTTTTCATTCCATTTGCAGCCAGCTTGCGAACATAATTGATTGCATAAGTTTCTGTATAAAATTTAAGGGCAAGTTCGAACTGGTCGAGCAGAGTTTCAAAAAAGCTCTTTTCATAGCGTGTGCCAGTTAATTTGCTGATAATAAAAGGATTTTCCAAAGCATATCGCCCAAACATAATACCGTCTGCACCAGTTTCTTCCATAACTTGATTGGCAGATGCAATTGAATGAATTCCGCCATTTGCAATTACTGGAATAGAAACCGCAGCTTTGGCCAGCCTTATTTCTTCATAATAAGGAATCCCATCGTACATCATACTGCGGGAGCGACCGTGAATTGTGATCAGATCAGCTCCAGCATCTTCGCACATACGAGCAAATTCAGCGGCGAACATAGCATCTTCTTTAATTCCAGTACGGCATTTTACAGTGACAACTTTGCCGCTTTTTTTGCAGGCGCGAATAATGGAAGCCGCTCTTGGCATATCAAGCATCAGCGCACATCCTTCGCCGCTTTTAAAAACATTTGGAACCGGACAGCCCATATTGATATCGATAATATCATAATCTTTTAGAAATTCGCTTTTTGCTATATATTCCATAATATAGGGACTGCCGCCAAGAAGCTGGGCAGCATTGATATAGTTTGGAAGTTCCGGTCGATACAAAAGCTGCCTTGTTGCCCGATCCTTATATTTTAAGGCGTTGACGCTTGCCATTTCCGTAAAACATAATCCTGCTCCAAGTTGATGAGCAAGCATCCGAAAAGGCAGGCAAGTATAACCAGCAAGCGGCGCCATTAATACATTCGATTGCAGCAATAAGCTGCCAACATGAATTTTTTTGATTTCCATAAAACGCCTCAATTCTAGTATATAAAAACTTAAAAACTCATAAATAAAAATTAGATTTTATTTTTAATGTATTGATAATTATATTTTTAGATAATAAATGATTTATATTGAAGTTAATAAATCTTTTCGTTATGATAAAGAGCGTATTTTATTTTTCAGTCTAAAACTTGTCATTTTTGCATATTTTTAAATTCTTCTCTTGATTTTAACTGATTTTTATAATTTTTGCAACTGTTAAGTAAGAATTTTGTAAACAAGATAATATAAAGAATAATCTAGCTATTTTGGTGTAAAATATAGTTAGAGTTTTAGAAATTAAAACAAATCCGCATTTTTATATTCCACTATATTACGTAGGAATTCAGTTTGATTTAAGATAAGATCCTAAAATCAGGCACATCAATTGTTTTTGTTGTTGTATAAAAGTGGGAAATTAAGATGGTCCGCCAGCCATAGGGATGAAACCTTATTTTATACATTTCTGGAAAACTGCTTTACTTGTTTGTTTCGATATAGACAAATGCAGCTTGCATCATAGACAAACAGCAGTTAAGCTCAGCTGTAAAAGTAATTCGAAAAAAGTTTTGGAAATTGAATACAGAAGGTTTTGATGTGTAATTTCTATATATTATAGAAAAAAGTCTATCGCTTATAAGCGTTTATCAGGTAGGAATATTGTACCTGTACTATGTTTTGATCTTAGAAGGTGTCTGAAAAATGGAATTGATTCGCCAATTTGGCAAAACAGGATAAAAAACGTATGTTTTCTTATTTAAAGAAAATTAATTTGTTTCTGCCATCTTTCCTTTGTGATCATAGGATATAGCAAAGAGGAAATGGAGCGAATGGATTTTTTAACTTTCTTTTGGGAAATTTTTGATTTTCAGACACATTTTCGAGTATTTATAAGAACGCTGGAGTTTAGTGAAATACCATATTTGAATATATTTTGAAGGAAGAGAATCTTGCTGTACAGAATTCTTTGTTTGATTTTGTGATAAGCTTCTATATTTATAAGTGTTTGAGTTTTTACAAAATGTTTTCTTTCATTTAAAAACGAACAACTTTTCGATAAAATAAAAAATTAGGAAAAATAAAAAAAAGGTATTGACAGAATGATTTTTTTTTGGTAGACTAATCCATGCACTGACGAGAAATTATCATTATGTGTAGTGAAAAATCAATACCTTGGTAGCAAATTTTCAGATGAGGAGAAATACTCAAGAGGATGAAGAGGCGCCCCTGCTAAGGGTGTAGGTCGGGCGACCGGCGCGAGGGTTCAAATCCCTCTTTCTCCGTTACTTTTTTCAAAATTCCATATTTAAAAAAATATGAAAAAATTTGAAAAAAGTTCTTGACAGAAGGTTGGACAAGTGATATACTGTCAACGCTGTCGAAAATGAGCGAAATGCTCAGACAGACAAAATAAAAAAATTAAAAAAGTTGTTGACAAACACGAAACAGTGTGATAGAATATAAAAGCTGCTTCGAACAACAGCAGAACAGTCCAAGTGGACAAGACAGAACCTTGATAACTTAACAATGAAACAACCTTGAAATTCTTAAAAAAGTTTCAAAGAACGTGTGAAGCGATTCACACACCCTTAAAAACAGTAAC
>CAMUAR010000092.1 GCA_947086895.1 uncultured Lachnospiraceae bacterium
GACAAAATTTATTTTAAAAACCTTTTCGACAGAACAGAATTTAGAAGAAGAAACAGAACAAGAAATCATTGCTCAAGAGAAAAAAAGAAAAGCAGAAAATGAGAAAAGAGATGCCAGTCTGGCGCGATGGCTTGCAAGACTACGCCTGGAACGGAAAAGATTATTACAGGAAAAAACAGAAATTCAAAAGAAAAAACAATTTAATCAAAAAAAGAAATCTGTTGAAATTAAAAAAGAAAAGCAGAACCAAAGGATAAGTCTAACGCCAGAAAGAATTGCCATGTTAAATAAAATTGGAATGGTGTGGGACGCACCAAATTATCTCTGGGAACAGTACTTTGCCGCCGCAGAGAAATATGATAAAGAATATGGAAATTTGGATGTTCCAGCATATTATGTGGATGCGGACGGAATACGGCTTGGAAGGTGGATCACAAAGCAGAGAAGATATTATAAAGAGAAGAGAAGTTTTGAGAGGACAAAACAAGAAGAGTGTCGAAAAGAATACTTGACAGAAGAACAGGAAAAACGTCTGACAGAAATCGGAATGATTTGGGAACAAAAACATCATGCAACTTGGGAAAAGTCTTATGCAGCAGCTTGCAGATATTATAATGAACATGGAAATTTAGATATGCCAGCAAGTTATATCACAGAGGATGGATTCCGGCTTGGAAGGTGGGTAAGACGGCAGAGAGAGACGTATCGGGAGGAAGCAAAGAAGTGTTTTCTTTCTGGAATAAGTGCAGTAAGAATAAAAAAATTAGAGCAGATCGGCATGATCTGGGAAACAAAGAGTTCCTGGGAACGGCGGTATCAGCTTGCGGAAACGTACTATAAAAAATATGGTAATTTGCAAGTGCCAGCGGATTATGTTGTAGAAGGCGTGTGGCTTGGTCGGTGGGTTTGGGAGCAAAAAGCAAGGCTGGGGATACAAGAAAAGTTGACCAGAAAGGTTACAAAACCACTTACATTATTACAAAAAGAAAAGCTTTCTGCGATTGGGCTGAATTGGAACGTATCGCAGACAGAACAATCGTGGCAGCAGCAGTATACCGAAGCAGAAAAGTTTTATCAAAAATACGGTAATTTATCGATTCCAAAGCGGTATGTCGGAGCGAATGGAAAAAATCTTGGCGTGTGGCTTTCGCACCAGCGCGAAGGAAAAAGAAAAGGAAGTCTTGCAGAGTGGCAGGTTGCGATGATGGAGCGTATTGGGATGGTTTGGGAATTTGATGACCCATGGGAGACAGGTTATAAACATGCAAAAGAATACTTTAAAGAATATGGAAATTTGGAAGTTCCTTATGCTTATAGCTGCAAAGATAATTACCGACTTGGAAAATGGATTTCCAATCAGAGATGTGCATATAAAGGGAACGCAAGAAAAGGATTGACGATACAGCAGGTTCAAAAGCTGGAAGCACTTGACATGGTTTGGAGTGCAAAACAAGGACGGGTGAAAAGTGCAAAATAAGCAGGCAAATATCTGCCTGCTTTATGGAAATGGAGAATGGGATGGTACAGCAATCAAACAAAAGATTTGGCTGGAATCGGAAACTATACAAAGAAAGTAGTTTTTATCGATGCTTTGGAAAGAGATGGATTGATTTTATACTTTCGGGAATTGGTATTGTAGTATTTGCTGTTCCAATGTTGATCATTGCAGTGCTGATTAAGTTGTCCGATCCTGGTCCAGTGCTATTTCGACAGAAACGAATTGGAATACATAAAAAACATTTTGTATTGTTAAAATTTCGTTCTATGAAAATGTCAACACCACATGATGTGCCAACACATCAGTTAAAAAATCCAGAACAGTATCTTTTAAACATTGGAAAAATTCTGCGGAAATATAGTTTGGATGAATTGCCGCAATTATTTAATATTTTCAAAGGGGATATGAGTATCATTGGTCCGCGACCGGCGCTTTGGAATCAGACGGATCTAATAAAAGAGCGCGATCAATACGGAGCAAACAATGTAAGACCAGGATTAAGCGGATGGGCGCAGATCAATGGAAGGGATGAACTGGAAATCAAAGAAAAAGCAAGACTGGATGGCGAATATATCAAAAGAATGAGTTTTTTCTTTGATTGCAAATGCTTTTTTAAAACTATAGGAAAAGTACTTCAACATGATGGTGTAGTGGAAGGCGGAACAGGAAAAAATAATGCAGAATATAGGATAGGAAAATAAAAAATTTTGAAAATCCAATCACAGAACCAAATTAGATATTTGGCTTGCGTATTTGTGTAAAACATGCTTTGAAATGAGGAAGGAACATGCAAAAAATACTGGTTACTGGAGAAAACAGCTACATAGGAAATTTTTTTTGTGATTATATGAAAGCAGTTTCGCAACATACTGTTACAAAAATCAGTGTGCGCGGCGAAAGTTGGAAATTGATGGATTTTTCCATGTATGATGTTATTTTTCATGTGGCAGGAATTGCGCATTCCGATACAAAACGCATATCAGAAAAACAAAAAAAACTTTATTACAAAGTGAATACGAAATTGACGATTGCACTGGCAAAAAAAGCAAAAGCGGAGGGTGTAAAACAATTTATTTTTATCAGTTCCGCGATTGTTTACGGGAGTAGCACGCCGGTTGGAAAAACAAAAGTAATTACAAAAAATACGCCGGTTTCTCCGGCAAATTGTTATGGAGATAGTAAAGTAAAAGCAGAAGCTGGTCTTGAAAAATTAAAAGATGATACATTTCATGTGGTAATTCTTCGCCCGCCAATGATTTACGGCGCAGGAAGCAAAGGAAATTATCCTGTATTAGCAACGCTTGCAAGAAAATTGCCAGTATTTCCAAAAATAAAAAATCAACGTTCGATGTGTTATATTGGAAATTTGGTTGAGTTTGTAAGAGTCGTGATTGAAAATAAAGAATCCGGGATTTTTTGGCCGTGCAATAAAGAATATTCCAATACAAGCGAGCTTGTAAAAATGATTGCAGCAGTCCATAAGAAAAAAGTTTTTTTGGTGCCAGGATTTGAATGGATCTTCAAGCTTACTGGAGCAATCAGGAAACAAAATGGGATTGTAAATAAAGCGTTTGGAAGTTTGGCATACGAGGAAAATCTGGGCGATTATCAACAGGAATACAGAAAGTATAGTTTAGAAGAAAGCATCCGGCAAACGGAAAAGAATTAAGGTTTTACAAAAAAGTCCTGTTTGAATGTTGTTTTAGGCTGGAAATGTGTGGAAAGATTGAAAATATTTATTTTCAATCCTACAGATTAAAATGCCGCTTATGCGGCGGAATGAAGGAAAAAATGAAAAATGCGTTGATTATAGCATCCGTAGCATCCATGATTGACCAATTTAATAGGTCAAACATTAAGCTTCTTCAAGGGCTTGGCTATCATGTAGATGTAGCATGTAATTATATTGAGGGAAGTACTTGTACAAAAGAAAGAATCGCAGATTTAAAAAGAACATTAAAAGATTGGGAAGTAAATTATTTTCAAATTGATTTTGCTCGAAATGTAACAAACTTTAAACAAAATAGAAGAGCATACCAACAATTAAAAGTACTTGCAAAAAAGAAACATTATAATTTAGTGCATTGTCATGCGCCGATTGGCGGGGTTTTGGGAAGAATTGTATTTCAAAAAGAGCGAAAACAAGGAACAGCAGTCATTTATACCGCACACGGATTTCATTTTTTTCAAGGCGCGCCGTTAAAAAACTGGATGTTATATTATCCGGTGGAAAAGTTTTTATCCCGCTGGACTGATTGTCTAATTACCATCAATAAAGAAGATTATTGGAGGGCGAAAAAGAAATTTCATGAGAAAAGAACACAGTATGTACCAGGAGTTGGAGTGGATTTAAGAAAAATAGCGGAAACAAAAATTGATCGAAACAAGAAAAGAAGAGAACTTGGAATATCAGAGGATGCTTTTTTTATTTTATCCGTAGGAGAGTTAAGCAAAAGAAAAAATCATAAGTTGATACTTCAAGCATTGTGTAATTTGAAAAATAAGAAGATCTGCTATGTAATTTGTGGGCAGGGAGCTTTAGAAAATGAATTAAAAGAATTTGTATTGGATTATGGTTTGGAGAAAAAAGTACAGTTTTTAGGATACCGCAGTGATGTGGTGGAATTATATAAAAGCGCGGATCTTTTTGTTTTTCCGTCTTTACAGGAAGGGCTTCCCGTTGCATTGATGGAAGCAATGGCAAGCGGAGTACCATGTGTTGCCAGTGATATTCGCGGAAACAGGGATTTACTTGAAGGAGAAATAAAAAGAAACTTGATAAGATCAAATCAGCCAGAACGTTGGGCAAAACATATTTTATATTGTATCCATCACATAAAAGAAGAAACTCAGAAAGCAGGAAAATATCAAAAAAGGATAGAAAGATTTTCAGAAGAAAAAATAGAAATAAGAATGAAAGAAATTTACCAGTCATATTTGGATTCAATTCCTTTTGTATAAAATAGGAAAATATCAAAATATTAAAAAGACAGGTATCAAA
Organism: uncultured Lachnospiraceae bacterium; assembly: GCA_947086895.1. GTDB lineage: Bacteria > Bacillota > Clostridia > Lachnospirales > Lachnospiraceae > RGIG4057. The sequence continues at coordinate 4,500 of CAMUAR010000092.1, forward strand.
AAAATATTTTGGAAAGTTAGAGGATAGAGCAGGAAAATGCCCGTGCGATATATAAAAAAACAAAGTGCTATATATTATTTACTTATTTGTTTTGTTTTAATATCCTTATTTTTTAATAAATTGGGAATTTTAGATTTAGATATTGAGCTGGAAAGCTTGGTTATTGTTGGAATATCGAGTGTGATGTATGTAGCATTAATAGGGATTATTACAACAGTGCCAAATGAGAGAATTTTGTTAATGGCAGGATATATTGCACGTTTGATTTATCTTTACCTTGATGTTTATAAAAACTTTACTTTGACAGGCGGGGGAAGTGATGCAGACGGATTTTGGAATAATGCAGTTGAGAGATATCAAGGAAATGAAGTATCTGAATATACACAATATCCGTATATAATTAAAGGATTGCTGCATATTTTTGGAGAAAATCGATTGCTTGCACAGTATATTAATATTTTGGTATGGCTGTTTGCAGTCCTTATTCTCTGCAAGTGTTTTCGATTATTTGAAATTGAAAAAAAGAGCAGATTTATTGGAATTGCCTGTTTTTGCTTTTTGCCTCAATATATAATTTTAACTTCTACATTGATGAGAGAAAGTATAATTGTATTTCTTAATACTTTTTCACTTTACTGTTTTTTGAGATGGTTTCAAAAACAAAAATTATCAGATATTATTTTTGCGGAAATTTTTGTAATATTGTCAATGATATTACATAGTGGCGCGATTGGAATAGGAATAGCTTACGGGATCGCTTTTGCAATTTATGATAAAAAATATAAAAAAATTCGTATATCAGTAAAAACAATTATTGTAGCATTAATTGGAATATCTGGTATGTTTATTGTTTTTTTATCTTCTTATAGGAGTGCAATAATAGCTTATCTGCCGAAATTGAATAATTTATTTGAACTGCAGAGACGATGGTTTGATGAAACGGGAGCATCTAATTATTTAACGGCAATGCCATACACAGAAAATATTTTTGTTTTTATAATCAACACAGCTATACGTATATTTTATTTTTTTGTTTCACCAGTTCCATGGGAGTGGCGGGGAATGATCGATCTATTTGCATTTTGTATTGATACATTATTTCATAGCAGTGTTATTATTTGGGGAATATATATTTGGATAACGAGAAAACAAAATAGAAATTTATTATTTTTTTTGTTGCTTTGCATTTTTATGGTAGGGCTTGTATTTGCATGGGGTGTATCAAATGCAGGGACAGCTATGCGGCATCGATGTAAATTGATAGGGATTGAAGTTATATTATTAAGTTTGTGTATGAAAAGAAAACATTATATAAAATAAGGGTTGCTTCATTATTGTTGGGAGAGATTATAGATGAATCATGGTAGATAAGAAGACTATAGGGAAAATATCATAATCTATTAAAGTTTTTATAAGTATCATTAGAAAAAATAATTTATTGATCATTTTATGAAAGGTAAAAATATAAAAATAATCAAAGATTAGAGAAAAAATCTGCGTAGTAAAGTAAAGGTAGAAAATAAAAATGAAAAGAGTAGTCATTACAAGATCAAATCCAATTGATCCAGATTCCAGAGTTGAAAAGGAAGCCAATTCTTTAAAAAAAATGGGGAATGAAGTTTATCTGGTTGTTTGGGATAGAGCGTCAAACCATAAGATGAAGAAAGACTTAAAGCAATTAGAAAATTATAAAGTAAAAAGGATAAGTTTTGGAGCAAAAGCTACCTATGGAGCTGGAATAAAGAGTATTATTCCTTATTTAAAGTTTCAAATCAATTTATTTATGTGGTTAATTAAAAATAAGAGAAAATATGATATATGTCATTTTTGTGATTTTGACACAGCTTTTTTGGGCTCTCTAGCTTGTTTTTGGACAAATAAAAAATATATTTTTGATATTTTTGATTATTTAAGTACAGATGCTAAAACTATAAAAGAAAAAATAATTGAGAAACTAGAAAATAATATTATCAATCGAGCAGAAACAACTATAATTTGCAGTGAGCAGAGAAAAACACAGATTAAAAAATCACGGCCGAAATCTTTAGTGGTGATTCATAATACTCCATCTAATATCCCTGTACTTAAAGAGAATTTATCAAAAAAAGAGAAAGTAAAGATTGCGTATATAGGTATATTGCAAGATTTTCGTTTATTAAAAGAAATGGTTGAAATTGTATCAAAGATGAAAAATGTAGAATTACATATTGGTGGATTTGGAAAATATGAGGATTACATGAGAAATGCTGCAAGGCAGTATAGTAATATTAAGTTTTACGGGAAATTGCAATATGAGGAAACTTTAAGATTAGAAAATAGTTGTGATTTAATGACCGCTATTTATGATCCTTCTATAGGGAATCATAAATATGCAGCACCAAATAAGTTTTATGAGGCATTATTTTTGGGAAAACCATTGATTATGGTGAAGGAAACTGGAATGTCAGATATAGTAAAAAGTGAAGATATTGGTGTTTTGATTGAGTATTCTTCAGAAGGATTTAGAGATGGAGTTAAGTCACTTATTAATCGCAGGGATGAATGGGAAAAGATGTCAGATAAAATGAAGAAGATATATTTGGAAAAGTATTCATGGAATGAAATGGAAAAGAGATTGCAGGAACTATATCTAAGATTTGATAATTAAAACACTTTTATAAAGTGAATTTTATAAAAGTGTTAAATACTCAGAGTATAAAGAGAGGAGAGGTAATATGTATACAGTAATGCTTGCTTTTGGAACTAGACCAGAAGCAATTAAAATGTGTCCTCTTGTAAAAGAATTAAGGTCAAGAAGCAATATAAAAACACTTGTATGTGTAACAGGGCAACATCGAGAAATGTTAAATCAAGTACTCAATGTATTTGAAATTATACCAGAATATGACTTATCAATTATGAAAGATGGACAAACATTGTTTGATATTACCTCTGGTATTTTATTAACGATTAAGAATATTTTGGAAAAAGCACAACCTGATATTGTATTAGTACATGGTGATACATCTACTACATTTGCGGTGGCACTTGCCTGTTTTTATTTACGTATTCCAGTTGGACATGTGGAAGCAGGGCTGCGCACTTATAATATTTATAGCCCATACCCGGAAGAGTTTAATCGCCAAGCAGTATCGCTTATTTCTAAGTTTGATTTTGCTCCAACAGAGTTATCAAAACAGAACTTAATGAAAGAAGGTAAATCGGAAGAAAATATTTATGTAACTGGTAATACTGCAATTGATGCATTAAAAACTACAGTTCAGGATAATTATTGTCATCCAGAATTGGAGTGGGCAGCGGATAGTCGATTGATTATGATAACGGCTCATCGACGTGAGAATTTGGGTAAGCCAATGCAGAATATGTTTCGAGCGATTCGCCGTGTTATAAATGAATATAAGAATGTAAAAGCAATATATCCAATACATATGAATCCAGTGATTAGGAAAATGGCAGAAGAAGAATTGGGAGACTGCGATAGAATTCATATTATTGATCCACTCGAAGTGCTTGATTTTCATAATTTTCTTGCAAAAAGCTATTTAATTCTTACAGATTCCGGTGGAATCCAAGAAGAAGCGCCTTCTCTCGGAAAACCAGTTTTAGTAATGCGTGATACAACTGAACGACCAGAAGGAATCGCAGCAGGTACTCTTAAACTGGTTGGAACAAAGGAGAATATTATTTACCATAACTTTAAACAGTTACTGGAGGATAAACTTAGTTATGATATGATGTCAAAAGCAAGTAATCCATATGGGGATGGTTTTGCTTGCAAACGAATTGCAGATATATTAGAGAGCAAACTATAGATTCGAAATTATATTAGTGCGAAAGCAGGAGAAGATAAAATGAAAATTATAGTAAGTGAATATTCGTCAGGGTTTTCAAGTTACAGTTATATTTTGTGTAATGAATTGATAAAGGATAAGAGTATAAGTGATTTAATTTATTTAACAGACACAAATAATTTTTATATACCAAAACTTAATAAAAAAATAAAATCTATTATGTTGTTTCAAAGTTTTGCTTCGGACAAACAGCATAAAAAGTGGAGTATTCGATGGATGTGGAACCGCGGATTTGTTTCCTTATATAATTGTATTAAACGAAATCGATTTATAAAAAAAGAGAAGCCCGATATAGTTTTAATTCAGGCAACTTTGTCAGTATTTGATTGCCATTTTATAAAGTCTATACAGAAAAGAACAAAAGTAGTTTTGACAGTTCATGATGTAATAGTGCCAACAAATTCTATGGATTGGAGTATGAGATCCTTAAAAAAAATGTACCAGATTGCGGATTTATTGATTGTGCATTCAGAAACAAATAAAAAAGAATTATATAAAAGATTCAGAATAAAAAAGGAAAAAATTAAAGTAGTTCCTCATGGAATAGAAAGTAAATATTGTAAACAGGATAAGAAGGAGTGTAGAAAAAAACTGAACATTATGGATGATAAGCCGGTATTTCTGTTTTACGGCGGAATAAGAAAATCCAAGGGGTTAGATATTTTGATTAAGGCATTAAAAAATGTCGATTGTAGCCTTGTAATTGCTGGAAAGCCATCCTATGGAGAATCATTTGAAGAATATAGAAGGTTAATTTTAGAAAATCATATTAGAACGATTGAATATATAGAATTTACGAACGATGATTTTCGCGATATTTTATTCCAAGCGAGTGATTATCTGATTTTACCTTATAAAGAATTTTGTTCGCAAAGTGGTGTGTTTATGCAGGCAATTCAATATCATCTTCCAGTTATTGCAACCGATGTTGGATCTTTTAAAGAATTTATAGAAAAATATGATTTGGGATTTGTTGCAGAACCTGATAATGTGAAATCGCTTCATAAGGTAATATGTAAAGCAATCACAACAGAAAAAGACTATGAAAACAACATGGTTCGAGCAGTTGCTGAGAATTCTTGGGAGGTAATTGGAAAAGTTTATTTAGATACATTGAAGATGTAGAGGTAAAAGTAAATGACAATATATATATCGATATTTTTAATGTTAGCACTGCTTTCATTTGCGGAACTGTTTGGAGTAGAAAAAAAGAAGATAAGAAAAATTTTTGCCTTTTTTATAATAGCAGTATTTTTGATTTTAACAACAATCAGAGGGGGGATTAGAGGAGATTATGTAACATATAAAGAGCATTTTGGATATACGGATACATCATATTTGTTTAAAACTCAAAATTTCCTTTTTGAACCATTTTATAGTTTGCTTCAATGGATCAGCAAAAAATTAATAAATAATTTTCAATTTTTTTTGTTTTTGATAGGTT
>CAMUAR010000093.1 GCA_947086895.1 uncultured Lachnospiraceae bacterium
TCAACATATCAATCGGATCCCCGCCTATTTCATAAGGAACCCTATGATCTGGTTGTAATAATCTCGCAGGATATTCTTCTCCATACAAATGACATTTAGCTCCATAACGGTCAATCAATGCACTTTTCAATTTTTCTGTAATCTGGGTTCGCCCTGATACTTTTGACAATTGGTTCGTTTTCTTTGCCGCCTCCCAATCTCCAAATTTATAAGCAGCAATAGTTTTCCCACTGCTATTCTTAATTTTAAATGTATCTAATGGGATTCCCAATTCTCTTACATCCCTAGCTGCTCTGGGTGCATGTTCATACCCGCCATTTTTTAAATCCTCTGTGCTACAAAATCCCTTCTTTAAAATAGTGTCTATTACAAATCTTGCTCTCTTATTAGTTACAGCATCTAAAACTTTCTTTAAATCCTCAGGTATATCCATCTTTTTCTCCATTATCCGAAGCAAAATTCTAACTGCATAGATTCATCTTGTTTACATTTTAAATTTTTACTTGTATATAAAGATTCATACGTTATTTCTTTTTTTCCACTAAGCGTTGCCTGCGCTGATAATCCAGCATTAATATATATATGATTCAAATTAAGTTCCTTCGGAAGATGCTTTCCTATTATTTTATCTCCTGTCATCCCATCATAACTTACAATAAAATCTATACCACGATTATTTAACTTTGCAAGTTCCGCCACAAATTCTTCAAAGTCTACACCCTGTATGTAGCGATGATCTCTTGAATTCTCTTTATTTGAAGTACCTTGGTATGGCGGATCCATATAAACCAAATCCCCCGGCTTTGTTAATGCTAAAATTTTTTTATAATCTTCACTCGTAAAATATGTTTTTCCTTTCAACAATTTTGATATTTCAAGAGCATTATTGGATATTATTTGAGGCTTTGTTCCATACCTTCTCTTATCACAAGATTGATTTAATTCACCATGAACATTATAACGAACAGCACCTTTCACCACTCTTGCCAACAAAAACAACATTCTGGCAGAATCTTTCTTTCCACAATTAAATTCTTCTCTAACCTTGTAAAAATAATCTATATTATTTTGATCCGCTTGAAACTGTCCTTCCCATATATTCAAATACTCACTTACTAACCTTTCAGGAAAATTAACACATTCTTCCATCATCTTTATCAGCGGCTCATTTATATCATTAATCCAAAAATTATCACATTTATTTTCAGTTGCTGCCAAAATTGATATTGCGCATGTTCCCGAAAACGGTTCTACTAGCCTATCAATTTTATCTGGAAAGAATTTTATAATTTCAGGTGCAATTACCCTTTTGCTTCCTTGATATTGAACCAAATGTGGCACTTTCATTATAATCTCCTCAGTTCTAAAGCAATACTTCCTTTTGTTATACCGCTTTTATACTTATTCTTAGTAGTAAGCGAAACACATTTTCAAAAATAGCGTATTTCGCTTACTGATTACAATAACATTCTACTTCTATTTCATCCTTTAATGTAAAATAGACATAATTACTATTATAATATACCAGAAACAGGTTTTGTTTTCAATCAAAAATTATCGAAATCCTCCTGCGTTGCCAATTTCGCATAAGCTGAGATGATATTATATCGCGCCGATTCACGCTCAGCCAAAGGGAGAGCATCTTCATCCGCGAATCGTATGCATTGAAAAGGATAAATTCACTACACAGCATGTAGTAAATTACAATTTTTCCAAATTCTTCTCATTACAACTTGGTCAATTTGATTAAGATGCAAATCATTATCATTTAGTAACTCCAAATATTTATCATCACACGCCTTACAAAATACCATAATCCCTGATGCGCTTATATTATATTCTGGCGGCGCATCATACTTTGCACAAGTCTCTCTGATTTTATCAAATCCACATAAAACCGCGTTTAAACATTGCTTGCCAGACAAATCAGCAATTCTACAACTTTCTCCATATCCTGAACGGAAATATACTCAAACTTTCCATGACAATTGTATCCGCCTGTGCAGAGATTTGGACATGGAAGTCCCATATAAGAAAGTCTTGCTCCGTCTGTGCCGCCCCGGATTGGAGTTATAATCGGGCAAATTCCCAGCTTCTCCATCGCCGCTTTTGCATTCTCGACAAGTTCCATATGCTCCTTTAACTTTTCCTTCATATTGTAATAGGAATCTTTTAAAATAAGCTCCACAGTTCCTGCACCGTACTTTGCATTTAAAAATTCCACAATTCTGATAAAAAGCTGTTTTTTCTCCTCAAATTTTTTCTGGTCATGGTCGCGGATAATATAATCCATCACCGCGCTTTCCACAGAGCCTTCCATGGAATCAAGATGAAAAAATCCCTCGTACCCTTCTGTATAAGCAGGCTTCTGTTCCTGCGGCAGCATGGCTTCCAGTTCCATACCAATCAACAGCGCATTTTTCATCTGCCCTTTTGCTGACCCTGGATGGATGCTTGTCCCATTGATTTTTACTTTTGCGCCCGCCGCATTAAAATTCTCATATTCCAGCTCGCCTACCGCGCCGCCGTCCACAGTGTACGCGCCGTCCGCCGCAAATAAATTGACATCAAAAAAGTCCACGCCTCTGCCGACTTCCTCATCCGGCGTAAACCCAATTTTTATTTCCCCGTGCGGAATCTGCGGATTTTGAAGAAAATATTCTGCCATTGTCATAATCTCAGCGATCCCTGCTTTATCATCTGCCCCAAGCAGCGTTGTGCCATCTGTCACAATAAGATCTTTGCCAATCTCACTTTCTAACGCTGGAAATTGCTCCGCGCGCATTACAATATTGAGCGCTTCATTTAAAACAATATCTCCGCCCTGATAAGAAATTACGCTCGCCTTCACATCTTTTCCGCTCATTGCAGTCGCGGTGTCCATATGCGCGATAAAACCAAGTACAGGCAATTTTTTATCGCAAGTTGCCGGAATTGCAGCATACACATAACAATGCTCTCCAACATACACGTCCGAAGCTCCGATATCTATTAACTCTTGTTCCAGACGCCTTGCAAGCTGCCACTGCTTCTCGGTGCTTGGCACGGTATCTGCATCATCCTGCGACTGTGTATCCATCGCAATATACTCTAAAAAACGTTCTTTTACACTGCGCATAATTTTATATAACCTCTCTCAAATTTAAAAATTATCAAACAATTCTCTCTGCATTCAAACAACGCTATAAATTTGCATCTGTTTTAACTTTAATTATATTCTGATTCATCCAAAAAATCAAATCAATGAATGCAAAAAAGAAAAGATTGCCACAAAAAAAATTTTCTGTTACAATTATTTATATAAAATATACAAGCCAAAAAGCGATAAAAATACAATTTATTACTTATCGTTATAATAGAAAAATATTATAGAAAAGAGGTAACCTATGGAAAATATTGATATTCCATCGCTTCTTCAATCAATGTCAAAAAATATGATTCGTCTGGAAATCGGAGAAACAGACGGTACTTGCATTGGGCAGTTCGGCGGTTTGCCCGATGTGCCGCAGGACTTTTCGTGGCCTGTATTTGAAACAGAAACTTTTCACGATAAGGAAATACGTCCAAGACCGCTAAGTTTCTTAGCACAGTTCCAATGTGATGCTCTGGCTCCTTTCGACCTGGAAGGATTGCTTCCGCACACGGGAATTCTGTCTTTTTTCTATGAACTTGACTCCCAGCGCTGGGGGTTTTCTCTTGAAGATTCCGGCTGCGCGAAAACTTATTGGTTTCCAGATAAATCCATACTATCTCCGGCGGATTTTCCTTCCGAACTAGAAACAGACTATCGTCTTCCACAATTTGAAATCCACGCGGCTGCAGAAAAAAGCTATCCCGACTTTGAAGATTTCTCCCTGGCTTATCCAGAACTTTCAAATCCAGCTTACTGGAAAGATATTCCAGAAGGATGGGACAAATTCTATGATGAATATGATAAATCACTCGACTTACTCCGAGCAAAAAATCAGCCGTCTGGTCATAGCCTGCTTGGATGGCCTATGATTATTCAAAATAATATGACTTGCGAGTGCGAACTGGTGCGCCGCGGATATTATCTTGGCAGTTCGTGGAAAAATATTCCAGAAAAGGAGATCAAAGCAGCAGAACAAAATTCCCTGACAGACTGGCTGCTGTTATTCCAGTTAAATTCCGTAGAATGCGAAGATTACTATCTGGATTTTGGAGACTGCGGAAGCCTGTATTTTTATATCCGCAAGGAAGATTTGTCCGCGCGCCGTTTTGATCAGGTATGGCTTATTCAACAATGTTACTAAAAGAATTTGACGGGAGGTTTTGACTTTTAAAAGTCAAAACCTCCTATTTTAATGATTCCTGTACTCGTTACAATTTATAGTTTAAATTTCCCTTGTCGCTTCTTTTAACCATTCTGCCTCTTCCTGTTCAAGATAAGGCGAGATGGTTTCATATACCCTTTTATGATATTGATTCAACAGACCGCGTTCCTTTTCGCTCATCGCTTCAGGCAACACAGCATCCAAATCGATTGGCACTAAAGTCAGCGTCTCAAAATCCATAAACTGCCCGTACTCTGTTTTCTCTACCTTCCGGCAGGTAATTAAATTTTCAATGCGGATGCCGAACTTTCCGGCAAAATACAATCCTGGCTCATTCGAGATCACCATGCCTTCTTCCAGCTTTGTACTTACAATCTTATCAGGGTTATCCACTCTGGAATGAATGCTGACCGGTCCTTCATGTACATTTAAAAAACATCCTACACCATGTCCCGTACCATGATTATAGTCCAATCCTTTTTCCCACATTGGAAAACGTGCAAGATAATCCAGACTAAGCCCGCAGATTCCCGCCTTAAATTTCGCAGCACCAAGGTTTAAATTTCCGCGCAAAACAAGAGTAAACGCTTCTTTTTCTTCTTTGGTAACCGGTCCAAGCACAACAGTTCTTGTAATATCGGTAGTTCCTTCAAGATACTGACCGCCCATATCCATAAGAACCATACCCTGCGGCTTTAACACTGCATTGCTTTCTTTGGTCGCAGAATAATGGATAATCGCCCCGTGCTGCGCATAGCCAATAATCGGCGTAAAACTTGGTCCCATATAGTGTTTTTGCTGCTGGTGCAGCTCTTCCAATTTATCTTCTACCGAAAGCTCAGTAATTTCTATTTTTCCAATATTTTTCTTAAGCCAGTAAATCAGCTTTGTAACTGCAACGCCATCCTTGATATGTGCTTTGCGCTCGTTCTCAATCTCAGTCTTATTTTTCATACACTTTGGCAGCGCTGTTAAATTTGCCCCGTTTAAAAGTGTTACACCCGGCTTTCGATTCATTAAAATTGCGTAGTTTGTTTTTCCTTCATCCACATAAAGAGTCTTTCCTTCTGGAATCTGTGTCACATACGGATAAATATTGTTATACGGCTGAAATGTTATGCCATCCGCCGCCAATGCTTCCTGCACTGCTCCTTTTATCACACTCTCATTGACAAACAAAACCACTTCATCCTGAGTCATTGCAAGATAGGACAGTACAACTGGGTTGCACATTACATCATTCCCGCGGATATTCAGCAGCCATGCAATATCATCCAACGATGACAGCACAAAATAATCTGCTTTCTTTTCTTCCATCAGCCCGCGAATCATCGTGATTTTATCTGCACGCGATTTTCCTGTATAACATTCCTCAAGCAGCATAGCAGGTTCCGCCGACAGTGCAGGGCGATTTTCCCAGATTTCTCCTACCAAATCTTTGTTATAAACAAAAGTCATTTTCTTATCCGCAGTTCTCTTTTTTATGTTCTGAGCCGTCTTATAATTGACTGCGCGCCCGTCAAATCCAATTTTGGCGCCCTCCTGCAAATTTTTGTTAAGAAATTCGGAAACTTTCGGAGTCCCCTCCTCGCCGGACTTAAACATTGTAATTGTCGTTCCGTCAAGCTGTTCTTCCGCCTGCAAAAAATAGCGCCCGTCTGTCCACAAACCCGCGATCTCTTTTAATACAACAAGACTCCCTGCGGAACCTGTAAAACCGGACATAAACTTGCGGCACTCAAAATACGCTCCGACATACTCCGAGCCGTGAAAATCTTCTGTAAGCACAATATAAGCATCCAGCCCTTCACGTTCCATCAACGCCCGCAGCTTTGCCAGACGTTCTTGTATTACTTTGTTCTCTTTCATAATAAAGATAAGCCTCCATTTCAGTATAATATAATCCCCCTACCCTATCCTATATTTTTTCCCTCATTTTGTCAAATTATTTTTTATCGTGAACAAAATAATTAGCATGTAGTTTAATAAATATACTTGATTCATTGCTTTTTATAATCTGACAAATAAAAAATATATCGTCTTTGGAATATTCTTAAAACGATATATTTTCTGCAAATTATTTTTATAGATATTTTTTAAATTTCTAAATTTGAAAATCAAATTTTTTTCACAAAATAATCAACAATTCTTAATACTTCTTCTGTAATATAAAGTCCAACACAACAAAACCAATCCCAAAATAAAAATTTGGAAGTGAAATTTTTATACTGCAAATTATATCACTCCACTATGGAATGCAATAATACATTTATAAAAGATACATATAAATTTTTATTCTTAAAAGTCGCCCCGCGGCAGAATGTGAGGAAATTATGAAAAAAAATCGCTTTGTTACGTTAGCCTGCACTGCAATACTCTTATCAGGATGTGGTAAAAATGCAGATAACACAGCTCCAGCAGATCTGCAAAGCACAATAATTCCATCCGAGATCGAGCCAAACAGCTCAAGTTCTTCCAATATCCCTTCCGATTCTGATGCTTCAAATCATTCCGATCACTCCAAGGATTCGGAGCATTTGACAGATTCCGAATCTCCTGCCAAATCTCCAGACAGTTCTGGAAATTTAAGCGGTTCTGATATTTCTGGAAACATTGCAAATATCAGTATTAACGCATCTGATATGTTTACAGACCGCGATTCCCGCATTTTATGGGATGCATCAAGCGCAATACCCATTACTTTATCGGGACAATCTGCGGAATGCAATTCCGATAATGTTTCCATAAAAGAAAATAAAATAACAATTACCGCAGAAGGAACCTATATTTTATCTGGTACGCTCTCCGATGGCATGATTATTGTTGATACCGACAAAAATTCAAAAGTTCAACTGATCCTCAATGGCGTGTCAATCCAGAATTCTTCCTCTGCCGCACTTTATATCCGCAGTGCAGATAAAGTTTTTGTTACTCTGGCAGATAGAACAATAAACACGCTTAGCAATGGAGGGACTTATACGGAAATTGACGACAATAATATTGACGCTGCTATTTTTTCCAAGGATGATTTAACATTAAACGGAAACGGCAGCTTGATTGTTCAGGCAGCCGCCGGGCATGGTATTGTTTCCAAAAATGATCTTGTATTTACCGGCGGCACTTATACAATCCATGCGGCGTCGCATGGCTTGTGCGGAAAAGACAGCGTTCGTGTTGCGGATGGCATTTTTACGATTACTTCTGGGAAAGATGGTATACAATCGGACAACAGCGATGATACCGACAAAGGTTTCGTCTATATTAAAGATGGCGTATTTCAGATTACAGCAGCTGGAGATGGAATCAGTGCAAGTAAAGAACTGCTTATTGACGGCGGTGATTTTACAATTACAGCAGGAGGAGGGTATGTTAATGCAGCCTCGCACAAAGGACAGGATTTTGACCGATTTTTTAACCAGACCAGCTCCACAGAAACCTTGGATTCCACAAGTATGAAAGGAATAAAATGCGATGGCGCAATTGGCATTAACTCTGGCACATTTCAAATTGACTCGGCAGATGATGGGCTTCACTCAAATTCGGATCTTTTGATTTATGGCGGAACTTTTTCCATTTCTACGGGAGATGATGGTATTCATGCAGATTCTTTGGTTCAAATTACAGATGGACTGCTTGATATTATTTACAGCTATGAAGGTATTGAGGGAAAATGTATTGATATTTCCGGCGGAACAATCGATATCCTCTCGGCAGATGATGGGATCAATGCTGCCGGAGGCAATGATTCCAGCGGATTTGGCGGATTTTTTGGACGAGATCAATTTTCTGCCGAAGAAGGAACCTTTCTTAATATTTCCGGCGGTCTTATCCATATTGACGCTTCTGGGGATGGTATTGATTCAAACGGCACACTTATTGTATCCGGCGGCGAAATTTATGTAGATGGACCGGAAAACAGCGGTAATGGCGCGCTGGATACAAATGGAGAAGCTGCAATTTCCGGCGGTATTGTTGTCGCTGCTAGCGCTTCTGGTATGGCGGAAACTTTCAGTACATCTTCCACACAGGGCTGTATTTTGCTTACTTTTGATACATGGTATCCTTCTGGTACTACAATAGAATTGTTCGATACATCAGACAGCACTGCATCCAGCCTGCTTAACTATTCACCTTCAAAAAGCTTTAATTCGGTTGTGGTCAGCTGCCCTGAGATTAAGCTTGACAATACTTATACGATTCGTGTCGGCTCATACGAAACCACAGTTACAATGACGGAGATTTCCTATGGTTCCAACAATGGATTTCAAGCTCCAGGCAAAAACCGGCGACCTGACGGCGGAAAAAAACAAAAAGAATCCAATCAGGACGGCAATTTTCAAAATCCACCGGATGGCACAACACCTCCTGACAATACAACGCCTTCGGATGATAACGTTCAGAATCCACCCGATGATACTGTTTTTTCTAATGATAGTTCTTATGATTGTTTGATCCTTGGAAATACATTTGCATAACTGGTTATTTGTTTTTTAATATAACACAACAAGGGTGCGAAACAGGCACTCTTGTTGCTTTTACAGACGAAGAACGAAATCTATAAATTCCTTACCACTTCTTCCATACGCCAATTTCTGATTCTTGATTTTCTTTCATTCCTTGGCAAAATTCTTTTTGCTTTGCTCTTGTAATGGATCTATGCTGTACTCTTCTTTACCTATAAAAAACACCAAAAAGTTTGACGTTCCTGTTTGTATTTTTTATCTTTAGGTATCGTTGAGCTAAGAAGATACCACTTATAAAGTGGTTAGTTTCTTGCTATAGTTTATAATCCTACCTGCACGGTCAAGTACAAGGCAGGATTATTGATTTTTAAGATATTATTCTTTCAGTTTTTTATCTAGCCATTGTTCAAAATCCTCTTTTAATTCACAATAACTATATAATCTTTCTACATCATTACAAAATTCTTTTGTTGCAGAATATTCCAATCCAAAATTTTTTAAAAAGAATTTATATACTTTAAAATAGTAAAATAATGCACTTTTATATTTCCCCTGATCTTCATACACCACTGCCAGATTATTATAATTACTGACGGTAGATGGATGTTCCTCTCCCAATACTCTTTCACGTATCCGCAAACTTTTTTGGTACAATTCCTTCGCCTGCTGGTATTTTCCCTGCTCCTCATACACCACTGCCAGATTATTATAACTCGTTGCAGTAGATGGATGTTCCTCTCCCAATACATTCTCACGTATTCGCAAACT
>CAMUAR010000094.1 GCA_947086895.1 uncultured Lachnospiraceae bacterium
TCCGCCGCTCTCTTTCGCAAAAGAACGAATTCAAAAACTTTCACAGATTGGTATGGTTTGGGAAGGAAATTATTCATGGGAACATAAATTTCAGCTTGCCAGAAAGTATTATCAGGAACATGGCAATTTCGATATGCCAGAGGACTATGTTGTAGAAGGCGTCTGGCTGAAGCGGTGGCTGCGGGAGCAAAATATAAAACTTAGACAGACGGAACAGCAGAACCAAAGAATAAAACTTAGGCAGATCGAATCACCAAAGCAGGGAAGTTTAAAAGATTTATGGGAGGAGAAAAAAGATCTTCCGAGTATCTCAGAAAATCCAAGAAAGCGGACAGAAAATCAGATCAAACCGAAAAAAGCAGAGGAACACTTTGTTGAGACAAGCAGAAAAAAACTGACCTGGGAGCAAATCGAAAAGCTGCATTCCATTGGATTGTATGGAAGTATGGAATCAAAAGCAGAACGTTCTTGGAAACAGCAGTATGATGAGGCAAAGGAATTTTACCAAAAGCATGGAAATTTATCGGTTCCAAAACGCTATATTGGAAAAACAGGAAAAAAGCTTGGTGTCTGGCTGCAGCGGCAGCGCGCCAATCACAGAGAAGGACTGCTGAAACGCTGGCAGGTGGAATGCCTTGATGGGCTTGGCATGGTTTGGAAACTGGAAGTACCATGGCAGATTGGATTGGAACATGCCCAAAAATATTTTCAGGAAAACGGGCATTTGGCAGTTCCAAACAATTATATCAGTGCGGATGGATACCGGCTTGGAAAATGGATTTCCAACCAGCGGTATGCGTTTCAAAAATCAGAAAAAAAGGGATTGCAGGAAGAACAGATTCGGGAATTAGAAAAAATCGGGATGATCTGGAGCGCGAAACCTGGGAAAATCTCTGCAAATCACAAGAATGGATGGATTGACAAAAACATTTCTTATTACAAAAGGGAAGAACAATAACAGAAGGTTGAAGGAGTTTTGTAATGTACCGACATTTTGGGAAAAGAATGATCGATATGATACTTTCAGGAATTGGAATTGTTGTATTTGCCGTTCCAATGTTTGTGATTGCATTATTGATAAAAGTATCCGATCCTGGTCCTGCTCTTTTTCGGCAAAAAAGAGTAGGGATACATAAAAAACATTTTATGCTGTTGAAATTTCGTTCGATGAAATTATCGACACCGCATGATATTCCAACACACCAGTTAAAAAATCCAGAACAGTATCTTTTAAATATAGGGGCGGTACTGCGAAAATACAGTCTGGACGAGCTGCCGCAGCTTTTTAATATTTTCAAAGGAGATATGAGCATCATTGGGCCGCGCCCTGCATTGTGGAATCAGAAGGATTTAATTAAGGAGCGCGACAAGTACGGTGCAAATCATGTGAAGCCAGGATTGAGCGGATGGGCGCAGATCAATGGGAGGGATGAGCTGGAAATCCCCCAAAAAGCAAAGCTGGACGGAGAGTATGTAAAGAAAATAAGCTTCTGGTTTGACTGCAAATGTTTTTTTGGCACGATTGGAAAAGTAGTAAAACATGACGGTGTGGTGGAAGGCGGGACAGGAAGACAAGAATGCAAAATACAGTATAAAAACAAATAAAGACCGTATGTAAAAAGTATAAAAACACGAAAAAGGAAAAGGAGGTGAAGGCTTTAAATGAAAAAAATACTTGTAACAGGAAAGAACAGTTATATTGGAAATTCTTTTTGTGACGCCATAAAAGCATCTTCACAATATACCGCAGAGAAGATCAGTGTGCGCGGCAATGAGTGGAAAGCAATGGATTTTTCACAGTATGACGTGATTTTTCATGTGGCAGGGATTGCGCATTGGAATCTGCAAAGGCTTTCCGAAGAACAAAAGGCACTTTACTATAAAGTAAATACGGAATTAACGATTGCATTGGCAAAAAAGGCAAAAGCAGAGGGAGTGAAACAGTTTATCTTTCTAAGTTCCGCAAGTGTTTACGGAGATGGCGCGCAGATTGGAAAAGATAAAATGATAAATAAAGATACCCCAGTTGCTCCTGCAAATCTCTATGGAGACAGTAAAGTCAAAGCAGAGAAAGGGCTTACAAAACTGATGGATAGCAAATTTTATGTCGCAATTTTGCGCCCGCCGATGATTTACGGCAAAGGAGCAAAAGGAAATTATGGTGTGCTGCAAAAGTTTGCGAAAAAACTGCCAATTTTTCCAAAAGTACAAAACAAACGTTCTATGTGTTATATCGGAAACTTGGTTGAATTAGTGCGATTGATTATTAACAATAAAGATTCTGGTATATTCTGGCCATGTAATAAGGAGGATTCAAACACAAGCGAACTTGTGAAAATGATTGCGGCGGTTCATGGCAAAAAAATATTTCTTATTCCGGGGTTTCAGTGGATGCTGAAATTATTGGGGTACAAAAGCAACCGTGTCAGGAAAGCATTTGGCAATTTGGTATATCAGCAGGCAATCAGTGAATATCCGCAAGAATATAGAATTTATACATTAAGGCGAAGTATTGAGGTGACAGAAAAAGATGAGTAAAGTCTTGTTTTTGGTAAACCATGATGTTGCTATTTACAATTTAAGACTGGAAATTATAGAACGATTGTTAGAAGAAGGGCATACTGTAGTGGTTTCTTCTCCCTATGGGGAGAGAATTGAAGATTTAAAAGCACTTGGATGTGAGTATCATGAAATCGAAATACTGCGTCATAATATCAATCCTTTTAAGGAAATAAAACTTTTATCGATTTATAAAGCTTTGCTTTGTAAGGCAAAACCCGATATTGTATTTTCCTACACCATTAAGCCAAATATTTATGGTGCGATGGCTTGCAAAAAACAAAAAATTCCGTGTGTGGCAAATATAACAGGACTTGGAACTGCATTAGAAAATAAGGGAATCATCCAAAAGATTTTAATATTGCTTTGCCGGACTGCTTTAAAAAACGTACAGAGAATTTTTTTCCAGAACAAAGAAAATATGCAATTTTTTATGGAACATAACATTGCGGTGGGAAAACAGGACTTGTTGCCTGGTTCCGGTGTAAATTTAAAAAGATTTATCCCTTTAGAATATCCAGAAAAACAAAAGACGGTATTTTTATTTATCGCCAGAATTATGAAAGAAAAAGGAATTGATCAATATTTAGAAGCGGCGGAATCTATAAAAATAAAATATCCAGATACAGAATTTCATGTCTGCGGTTTTTGCGAGCAGGAATATAAAGGACGTTTGGAGGTTTTAAATACAAAGGGGATTGTAATATACCATGGGATGGTTCGAGATATAAAAACAATTTTGGAATTTACACACTGTACGATTCATCCCACATACTATCCCGAAGGAATTTCCAATGTATTATTAGAGAGCTGCGCCTGTGCAAGACCAATTATAACAACCGACCGAAGCGGGTGCAGAGAAGTAGTTGAAGATGGAGTCAATGGCTTTGTTGTAAAACAAAAAGACAGCAAAGATTTAATACGGGTGATTGAAAAGTTTTTGGCATTGTCCTGGGAAGAAAAAAGAACTATGGGGCTTGCTGGAAGAAAGAAAGTGGAAAAAGAATTTGACCGGAATATTGTGGTGGAAAAATATATGGAAGAAATAAAAAAACTTAAATGAAAATTTAACAGAAAATGCAGAGTGTGTCGGAACGATTAGAAAAATCATTGGAGGCATAAGAAAAATGAGAAGACAATTTAATAATATTGTCAGTGTAATCCATTCGGCAATTCGATTTGGATTAGTAAAAATTTTCGGGGGGGGGGATTTTCAAGTAGGACTAATAGAACGTTTTTCTCCCAATGTTGTTTTTGAAAAAAACAGAGGAGCCAAAGTTTTTCTCGGAAAAAAAGTCCGCGCTCATAGCGGATGTAAAATCAAAGCGCGCAATGGAAGTTTTCTGCGGATTGGAGATAATGTAAAGATCAATTATAATTGTATGATTATATGCCGGAAAGAAATCGTGATTGGAGAAGGGACAGAGTTTGGACCGTCGGTATTTTTATATGATCATGACCATGATTACAGGGCTGGATTAAAGGAAGGCAAGTTTCAGGAAGGAAGCATTACCATTAGAAAAGATTGTTGGATTGGCGCTAACACTGTGATTTTGCGTGGGACAAAACTGGGGGATCATTGTGTAGTAGCAGCGGGAAGTGTTCTTCATGGGGAATATCCAGATCATATGATGATTTATCAGAAAAGGGAAACTCTGATGCGTCCATACGAAAAAGAAAACGGCAGAATGTGAGGAAATATGGTAAGAGTACTTCATTATATAGGCGGGCTTGGATTTGGTGGTTCGCAGATGTTTGTGATGGGACTTTATCGAAATATAGATAGAGAAAAAGTACAATTTGATTTTGTTGTTTTTGAAAATCAATTAGAAGGATTTCAAAAAGAAATTATAAAAATGGGCGGAAAGATTTATAAATGCCCAAGATATCAAGGAAAAAATCATATTGCTTTTCAAAAATGGTGGAAAACCTTTTTTCAGAAACATCAAGAATATCCTATTTTTCATTGTCATGTAAGAAGTACAGCATCTCTTTGTATACATACAGCCAAAAAGTATGGGATTATTGTGATTGCGCACAGTCACAGTATTTCCAATGGCAGTGGTTTTCGCGGGAAAATAAAAGATATTATGCAGATTCCAGTACGATGGCAGGCAGATTATTTGTTTGCATGTTCTGAGAAAGCAGGCAGGTGGATGTACGGCAGAGCTGCTGTAAAGAGAAATAACTACAGAGTAATTTTTAACGCAATCGATACGAAAAGATTTCAATACAATAAAGAAAAGCGAATGAAAGTAAGAAAGTCATTAAAGATTGATAAGCAGTATGTAATAGGAACTGTAGGACGACTTACCGAAGCAAAAAATCAGAAATTTTTGATTGATCTATTTGCGGATATTCATAAAAAAAACGCAGAAACAATTTTGCTGATCGTTGGAGATGGAGAGTTAAGAGGTGTTTTGGAACAGCAGGTAAAAAATCTTGGATTATCGGATCATGTTATTTTTACTGGAAACAAAAGCAATACGCAGGATTATTATCAAGCGATGGATGTGTTTGTATTTCCGTCGCTTTGGGAAGGGCTTGGAATTTCTGTGATTGAGGCTCAATGTTGTGGTCTGCCGTGTATTGTATCGGAGAGAATACCAAAGGAGATTGATATGAAAGCAAAATTAGTTTTCATTGTGAATCTTAGGAAGAAGGAAGAATGGGTGAAACAGATACAAAAGCAAAAAGGAAGAGAGCGGTTTAGTCAGGTAAAAGCATTAAAGAAAGCAGGGTATGATATAAATTGTGTAACACAATGGATACAAAATTTTTATAGTTGTTTGGCAGGTAGTATAAATGAATAAGTATTTTATAAGGCTGGATGATGCATGCCCGAAAATGAATAGAGAGAGATGGGATATTATGGAACGGTTGTTGGATCAATATAAAGTAAAACCACTGGTTGGTATTATCCCGGATTGTAAAGATCATTTCTAAAATGGTTCAGAGAGAAAAAACACTGCAATTGTTATGCAATTTATAATAGAAAAGACAAATTGCCATCAAAAATAAAATATCTGCAATTTCTTAAAAAAATATTGAAATTGTTATTAGATTTAGGATAACCCCATTAGAATATGGTAAATAAATTTTGGGAGAACTGTGAATGAACGAAATTATAATGACAGAATATTTCAAAGGACATTGGGCGTATGAAGCATGGAAAGAAAATGGATACGCTGTTGAGACAATTTTTAAAAAGAAGAATAAGTTCTTTCGTGGAATTCGAAGGCTATGGACAAAATACCATCTGCCTTTTGTGCAGTTATGGTACGGAGATTGGAAATATCGAATCAAAGAAGCAGATTTAATTATTTTTCATGTATCTTATTTAACTATGGATTTGGCAAAATATTTAAATAAGATAAATCCAAATGCTAAAGTTATAGCTTGGTACTGGAATGCTGTCAATGAAAAAATGCTTCCAGATCATATTAATGGGAATTGTGAAAAATGGTCTTTTGATCCAGAAAATTGTAAAAAGTATGGAATGAATTTTAATCACCAATATTATTTTAAGACCTATATTGAAGAATCGGAAAAAATAGATTTTGATTTGTATTTTTGCGGCAGTGATGTATGGCGCGGAAGTATGATTATGGAAGTATATTATGCGTGTAAAACACAGGAGATTCATTCAAAATTTCAAGTGGTGTTTCCGAAATCGGATATTATTCCTGAGGAAATAAAATCTCCATGGATAGAATATAAGGAAATTTGCAGAAATATTGCGCGGTCCAAAGCGATATTAGAAATTGTAAGAGAAGGGCAAAGCGGTGCGACAATCCGATTGATGGAAGCGTTATTTTTTGGAAAAAAACTGGTTACAAATAATAACTTAGTAAAGAAGGAGGAATTTTATAATAAAGAGAATATTTTTTTGTTAGGAGATCGACCACTGGAAGAGCTGAAAGAGTTTCTGAATGGAGAATTTGTTCCTTATGCGCCAGAACTTTTAAATAAATATGATGTAAAACAATGGATGCAGAATTTTAGAAAAAAAGAAACAAAAAACATGATCTAGATAGAGTGCAAAGGGTGGTTCAAAAAGGATGTTAATTTGGATTTTAATTTGTGTGTTATTTTTATGGCTGTCATACGCGGCAAACAGAGATTTTGCAAGCCCTGTTTTTATTTCGGGAACAATTTGGCTTGGCGTCTATTTTATTCTTTTTTTTACACAGGAAAACGATGCTTTCATAAGTTTTTATTATGGGGTATTTGCAGCTGCATTTATTTGCTTTTTTCTTGGGTTCTTTTTTACAAGACCACGCTATACCGAACGAAGAAATAAAATACAGTATCAAATAAAATGGAATAAAAGGTTTTATAAGGTCATTGTTATTATTGCATATTTCTTTGTTGCGCTCTGTCTTTTAAATTCGTGGAGATATATTACTGCAAGAACAGGTTCTATTTGGATGGCTGTCAGACGTAGTATTTTTGAAATAGAACCGTTGTTGGGCAGAATTATTGGATTGGTGCAAAATATAATACCCGTTGCTTTTTTTGTATCTTTTGGTATGTGGTTATGCAATCCGATAAAGACAAATCGAAATGCTGTGTTTTTTTTGATACCGCCATTATTTATGGTATTATTACTGTCCAACCGCGGAGATTGGTTTTACATTATTATCACTACTGCACTTATGGTAATCTATATAAAAAAGCCATCAAATCAAACGATTGTCAAGGTAGGAATTACAGGAGTTATTGCAATATTAATTATTTTTATTATATCATCGTTTGATAAATTTTCAAATGCATGGACAAACTTAGACAAGTTCGATAAATTATCCAAATTTTTTGAAGGATATTTTGAAGGACCGCCGATTGCATTTATAGAATGGCTGGAAAATGGAATAGAACATGCAAATGGAGCGTATACTTTTCGCTTTTTGTATGCTGTTTTTCATAAGATCTTTACGGAGATAGAAGTTGTAGATACCATACAACCTTTCATTACCGTAAATGGTATAAGCACGAATGTTTATACATCATTACAATGGTATGCGCATGATTTTGGGATTGTATGGGTTTTTGTGGTGGAGATTTTTTTAGGGATTTTTTACGGAAAGATTTATAAAAATATTAGAAAATATCAACCATCCCTTTTTTCAATTATATTGCTTTCCATGTTGTTATATCCAATTGTTAATCAGTTTTTTGATGATAAAATTTTTTCTATATTTTCTATTTGGATTCAGCGGATTTTTTGGCTGTATCTTTTTACTAAAACAAGATTGTGTATTCAAGAGTATGCTTGTGTACAAAATAAAAGTGCGTTGGGAAAATATAGGATAACCATAAGAGGTCGAATAATTTTATGAGATCGATATTTAAAAACTTTTCCTATACCTTAGCCAGTAATCTACTATCTTTTTTTATTTCTGCACTGGTGACTTTTATTGGACCGAAAAGATTAGGAGTGGAAAGCTATAGTTATTTTCAATTATATTTATTTTATTCGAACTACACTGGTTTTTTACATTTTGGTTGGGCTGACGGTATATTTTTGCGCTATGGCGGCGAGTATTTTGAAAATCTAAATAGACAGCGTTTTAGCGGGCAGTTTCGTTTATATTGTATATTGGAATGTTTTTTTAGTTTATGTGTCAGTCTGCTTGGTTATTATTATGCGCCAAATCATGAAAAATCCATTGTGTTTGTTATGGTAGGTATTTCCATTGTTTTGTTATTGCCTAGAACTTTTTTGCAATATATTTTGCAGGGAACCAATCAGATCAAAGAGTATGTAAAATTGACAATAATTGATCGGCTGGTTTATTTTGGAATAGTGAGTGTTGTACTGCTTGGCAATATGGATAGTTTTATATTGATTATAGCAGGAGATCTTTTGGGGAAGTTATGTGCGCTTTGTTATGCCGTATATCAATGTAAAGATATTTTGTTTTCAAAGCCAGAAGCTTTTAAGGATATATTTTTTGAAACAAAGGAAAATATTCGAGCAGGAATAAAACTTATGTTTGCAAATTTGGCAAGCCTGCTGATGATTGGGATTGTCCGAATAGCAATAGAATATCAATGGGATATTGTTACATTTGGGAAAATATCTTTAACTTTATCTGTATCAAATTTATTAATGCTTTTTATAAGGACAGTAGCCCTTATTATGTTTCCAGCACTTCGAAGAACAGATTCAAAAAAATTACCCAGTATTTATCAATTTGTGCGTATCTCTATTATGATACCACTTTTAGGAATGCTGATTTTTTATTATCCAGCGAAAGTATTGTTAAGTATTTGGTTACCTCAGTACGCAGATAGTTTTATTTATATGGCTCTATTATTTCCAATGTGTATTTTTGAAAGTAAAATGAGTTTGTTAGTAGAAACATTTATGAAAACACTGCGATTTGAGAAAACTTTGCTGGAAGTAAATGGAATTACAATGATATTGAGTGTTTTCTTAACAGGAATTGTTGTCTTTGTTTTTAAAAATTTAGATATGGCGATTTTGCTGATTGTGCTTTTATTAGCTTTTCGATGTATTCTAGCAGAAGTTCTTTTATCGAAAAAGATGGAGATATCAGTATATAAAGATATTTTATATGAGGTGGCTTTAACGGTATGTTTTATCAGTGTCAGCTGGTATATAGGTGGAATTACGGGAACCGTTGTATATTTTGTATGTTATCTTATTTATCTGGTTTTAAAAAAGGAAGATATTTTGAATTTTATTAAGGAAGTAAGAAATTTTAAGGATAAGATAAAAGCATAAAAAAGTGCCAAATCAAACAAACATAAAAAGAAAAACAAAATATTTTTTAGATAGCATAAATAGAAAAAATAATATTAATAATTTGGAGGAAATGTATGCAGCAGACAATCCATTTGACCAACAAAACAATTTTAATCACCGGCGCCGCTGGTTTTATCGGTGCAAATCTTGTGA
>CAMUAR010000095.1 GCA_947086895.1 uncultured Lachnospiraceae bacterium
CTTTTGGATCAAACCTTTTCCTCTATCGTGGTCTATCAGGACATGATTTATTGCAAGCGTGAGGGGGAAGAGAAATTTTTAGGGGAAGGGAAAGGTTATATTGTAGAAGAGGATTTTTGGTTTTACTTTTTTGATACAGGAGAACTTATCGCTGGAAAGACAGCGGGGCGGGAGTATGTAATGGATTTCAGGCGTTATGGGGAATATTTTCTGGCGGCAGCGTTAAAGCCTGATGACGAATATCCGCAGTACGATGTCCAAACTGGAACGGAACTGCGCAAATGGGATGGGGAGCAAGGAACGTTTTGGGGTGATCTGAAGTTAATGCCATCCAGTAGATATTATATCAAGGATGGGAACTTTTATTGGCTGAATTCCAAAGGGTTTCATCAGTGGAACCCGATTTCCGGGGAGGATACAGTTTATGCATGGAAACTGGGACTGCCAGATCAGTATGTCCTTGTGGGAGATTGGCTTTTAAGTGCGGAACATTTTCTAGTCAATACAGAAGAAGGAAAGGTGGAAAGCTGGATTATTGCAGATGAGAAATTACAACGGGTTCATGAAATCTATACGGATGGGGAAAAGATTTATGTGATTGTTGGTCTTTCGGATCATGAAATGGAAGAAGGTTCCGTTCTTCGCCGGGTGGAAATCAGGAAAGGTGAAGTAAAGGGGTATGAACTGTTGCTTGAGAAGATACAGAAATAAGTTATATTTTAAATATCAGAAAGTATGATTATTGGAGGGAAATCTGAATGGGCAAAAAACAAAAAATAAGCCGAATTATGATGGTTTGTTTTGCTTTGTTTTTATGCGGGGCAGTTTCCTGCGGGAAAAAGCAAACTGAGCCGAATATCCCAATTGGGGATCTGCTGACGCAATATCCACTTGAGAATATGGTATCCTTTGCTGCAACAAAAGATGGGACGGTGTATGGGGTGAATTCCATTGTAGGTGAAGAGCCAGAGTATCAACTGCACCGCTTTAATGCGCAGGGGGAGGAAGAGGAATATGTCAGCTTAAAAAATTATTTTATGGTTAGTACGCTTGCGTTGTCAGAGGATGAAAAAACTTTGTATTTTACTGCGGAGAACGATACTTATGGATTTGAACGATACTTGTTTGCTTATTCCTTGTCGGATGGTTCCATCACAATGTTATGTGAATTTCCATATTTTAAAAGTATGAAACAGGTTACTGTAGTGGGAAATACAATCTATTTATTGGGAAAATCTCCAAACTGGCAGGAGAAAACCCCTCCAGCTTCAGGGTATCCTTTTGCTGGAGAGCGATTGGTTTCTTATGCGATCGATACCAAAGAACAAAGACAACTGGGGTTTGATTTTCCGATCAATATGGCAGCAAGCGGAACAGGAACGCTGATTGTTTCAGGATATTTAAATGGAACGGGTTACTGCCTGATGGAATACGATCCAGCAAAGGATTCCATGCAGGTGATTGGCTCAATGAACGAATATAAATTTGATCGGTTTGCAGTCTGCAATGACGGCAGGGATGTAATTTATGATTATTTGGATAATCAGCGAGGGCTTGTTTTATCCGAGATTAAGAATTTGTCGGTGGAGACAGAACTTTTTCCAGCAGGAAGTGCGGTGGGTGCTCCCGTGCTTTATGTTGGCGGGAAGGTTTACTGCAAAGATTTATATACAGCAACACTGCATTCCTTCCCGCTTGACGCGGTGCAGCGAGAAAACAAAACGCTTTCTTTTATTACACGGGAATATCAATGGCAGGAAACTCCTTATGGGTGCGGGTATAAGATGGAGCGGGTTGAACTGTCCGATGACAAGTTTACATTAAAGGTTCTGGCACGCGATAAAGATTATGATCTCTGTCTGGGAGATACTCTGGCAGGAGATGGAAGAAATCTTCGGGAGAATGGGATGTTTTATCCATTAAATGATGTGCCGGGGATCAACGAATATCTGGCGCGCTGTTTTCCTTATGTGCGTGAGGCAGCGACAAAGGAAGATGGAATGATATGGATGCTGCCGGTTTCGGTTGAGGTATTCTGTTTATTTGCAGAACGGGCGGTACTGGAAGAAAGCGGGCTTACACTGAAAGAAAATATGACATGGGAAGAATACAGACAGCTTCTTTATTTGACGACAGAGGAACAGAGAGAACAGATTCTTTTCGGTGATAATGTAGCAAGAATTTATTTTTGCGAGCAATATTTTTCTCATTACCGCACTCTGGAAAATAACTTGTTTGCGGATTCCATTGCTGCTTTATCTGAAATTTGCAAGTTTGACTGCGGTGCGAAGGCAACGCTTGGAAATATCCTCTGGCAGCCATTAGAAGAGGTTTATTGGATGAGACCAAACGGGAAAGAAGTGCCAATTGGGTTCGGGGAAGATGCTGTGTTAGTCAGTCTGCCAAAGATTGCAGCAACGGACAAAAATATTGCTTCGTGTACTTATCTGGCAGTAAACCCAGATTCCGCAAAACTGGATGAAGTGCTTGCCTATTTAACGGATTTGATTGCTTATCTGATGGATGGCGGGGGGATGCCATATTTTACGGATTGGAAGAGAGAAAATGCGTTGGATGAGACATTGTATCAAGTATATGAAAATGGGGAGATCGCGTTTGCGATTGATCCCGATGTGTATGAAGAAGGGCTGGAAGAGATGCTTTTGGGAACATTGCCGCTTGAGGAATATAGAAAAAAAACGGAGTCAAAGCTTAAAATGTATTGGGGAGAGTAAGCAGTGCTTATGCAATTTGAAATAGCACAGATATTTTTGGCAGCAAGAAAATTGAAATAGAATTTTGCTGTGTAAAACGCCGATAGTGGAATAGGTTGGTACGGTTGCTTATTGCACTGGTTACAAACAGTACAGAATGGAGAAATCAATATGAGAAAGAAGACAGCAGCATTAACATTAGCAATGGCGCTTTGTGCGGGATTTGTTACTCAAAATGTTCATGCGGCATCATGCCCGCCACATAACTGGCAAATAGTGAGAATTAAGGGGCAGTACACAAGTGGGGCTGATCATCATAAGGTATACAGAGATCAGTATGTAAATGGTCAGCAAGTTTATGATTATTGTACAGTAACGGAAACAACTACAATTTATGATGTATTCTGCTCAGAATGTAAAACTAATGGAACCGATACTCGGTTTACTTATTCACATTCTTTAGCGAATGATCCAGATCACAACTAAGTAAAAAAGCAGGTAATTTTGCTATATCGTAAAATTGATTTCCGATTATTGTATTCTGCTGTATGATGTATGTCATGCAGCAGAATATTGTAAAAGTAAATTTAATATTTTATGTTATTAGATTTATTGTTGAATTATTTTATTTCTTTTTATGGAATATGGTAATATATCAAACTAAATAATATAAGCATTATTTAGTTAGTATATATATTGTATCTCGGTTTTCTGAAAAATTACTGTTCTAATCAAACTCTGGATGTTCCAAAAATTAAGGATGCAATCCACATAACATACAAATTTTTTTGATACGTGTTTTTGAAGATAAGTGAAATGGTAAAGAATAACGTATGAACTGCTGGTTGAGAAAATGCAAAAACAAACTATATTTTGCAAATACTTAAAGAAAGTATGGTTTCCAAAAAAGGCACGGTTGCTGAAGAAGAAAATAAATGCGAAAAAAGCAAAAAGGAAGAAGCTGACAACAAAAGAACAGAAATAAAATTTTACTGTGTAAAGTATGTTGTATGGTTATGTAATGAAAACGAAATAGAATCTTATATAACAGAATCACATTCTTTAGCGGATGATCCAGATCACTTATAAATAAACAAGCGAAGAATTATTGTTGTATTATAAAATTTGATTTTTATAATAATTAGTGAAATTGTTTTTATTAAAGCATTAAAAATTGGATGAGTTTTTGTTTTTAGATTATAGGAGAATAAAATTTAAATTTATAGGAAAAAGTGGAAAAGAGATACAAAAACGATTGAGTTATTACTGCAATTATGCTATATTGAAATTATATACGAATCGATGGAGGACAAAGCGGTGCAAATTGCAGTGGTAGATGATGAGAGCAGTTTTGCTAACAAAGTAAAAAACGATATTGAGAAGTTTTTTCAGGAACAACAAAAAACAGTAAAAGTGAAATGTTTCTTTGATGCTTCGCTTTTTATTGATTTGCAAAAGCAAAATGGTTATGATCTTTATTTATTGGATGTGGAAATGCCAGAAATCAATGGAATTATGCTGGCAGAAAAAATAAGAAGTTTAAACTATAATGTCAGGATTGTATTTCTTACCGCGCATGAAAACTATGCCCGTTATGGCTATAAAGTAAAAGCTTATGATTATCTGTTGAAAGATTCTTATCAGGAAGAGCTTTTTTTGATGTTGGAACGAATATGGAAAGAGGATAGAGAAAATCAAGAGGAGTATTATATTATTTCTTCAGATAATAAAAAATGTAAGTTTTATGTGAATGATATTCTTTATCTGGTAAAGGAAAAGCAGTATACCGTCTTTCACTGTAAGGAGGAGGTGTTACACAGAGAAAGAGGTTCGCTGCAGGCTATCCTGGAGCATTTGCCAAAAGAACGGTTTGTGTGGATTGATAAAGGAACTATTCTGAATTTAAGGTATGTTACCCAATTTGAAAAATATGTGATTACATTAGAGACTGGAGAAAAACTTACTGTCAGTAGACGTTTGCGATCCATGGTGCAGGAAAAACTGACCGATTATTGGGGAGGATTGTACTGATGGTATTTTATTACCTATGTAACTATATCAACACAACAATAAAGACTTGGATGGCATTGCAAGTTGTGGATGGAATTTTTGAAGCCAGACGAAGCAAAAGGAATCTGTTTATCGGACAGTCAATAGTGATTACTTTAGTAGCAACACTTCAAATAGTAAATGAAATTTATATGAATTTACCATTTTCTAATAATTTGTTGTTATTGACCGTCTTTATTGATACAATTATCTGTGTATTTTTTTATGAATGTAATTTTTATCATGTGTTATGCTTAAATCTATTGATTAGAGTTAGTTTTGCCCTGATTGATTTTTTTGTTTTAACCTGTACATATTTGGGTGCTGATTGGTTTGGAGAAAGAAAAGATATTTTTTTATCTGCTGGTGTATGGAGAGGATGGTATTTGTTTGTGTATGCCATTATATTATTACCAGTTGGACGTATATTTAGAAAGTGGTTAACTGAAAAAAGACAAGAAGTTTTGAAATATCAAAAAAAAGTAATGATTTTAGGGATTCTTCTGTTGCCCTGCATGGTTTATTTTCAGAAAATTTATTTACAGAAAACAGTAAGTAGATTGTTTTACCCATGGTGTTTTTTTATTTTGGGATTCCTTCTGATGATTTTGATGTTTTATTTTAATGTTGTAAGACAGAAGGTGGAAGAAAATAGGATACAAAGAATGGAGATTACTATATTAGAAAGTAATTATCAAACACTAATGGAAGTGTATGATGAAAAATCTATCCTTATGCATGATATGAAAAATCATTTGAGAACAATCTTAGAAATGATGAAAGAAGTGAAATTGGAAGAATGTGAAACGTATATTATACAAATCGTTGGCGAGATACAAAAAGGGGAAAATGTGGTTTGGACAAACCATAAGATCTTGGACTTAGTACTAAATATGAAGTTTCAGGAAGCAAGAAAAGCACAAATTAAGGTTCGATGTAAATCGGACGATATGAGTGATTTGAATTTGTCGGCTACAGAAATATGTTCTCTTTTTACAAACTTATTAGATAATGCAATTGAGGCCAGTGCGAAATGCCCAGAAGAAATAGAGCGTAGGATGAATGTAATATGCCGGAGGTATGGAGGAAAACTGGTTGTTTCGATTTCTAATTTTATGGAAAAAGAGATGGCTGGACAAGCAATGCAATCTTTAAAAACAACCAAAAAAGAGGAAAAGCTGCATGGTTTTGGGCTGCGTAGTGTAAAAAGAATTGTACAGGAAAGAGAAGGATATATAAAAGTGAAAGTTTTAGAGAAAAAGTTTCAAATTATATTGTATTTAAATGGGTTTTTAAATTGATATATTTCTTGAAATTTATATTTTGGGAAAACTATTAGAATTTTGTGAGAGTCTGAAAAAGAAGGAGGAAAAAGAAAAGAGAAAGGTAATGTTGAGAAGTTGTTGTGTGAAAAGAACAATGCGGATGGAGCATCAACCAAAAGAGTTCAATATAATGCCTAAGAAGAAAAGAGTGTTTTATCTATATAGATGTTTGTTAAACTGTACCTTGGTTCATTTTTGGATTGGGAGTTTTAGCGCCTGTTTTCGAAGGTGGCATATTTTTTGAGCAGGCAAGTAAATGAAGGAATAAAAGATTATCCATCTGTTTATTGTTTGTTTTTATCGTGGACAGTTTGGATTTTCCTTGAACTACTCAAATTAAATATAAGAAAAGTGGGAAATGGTATATAGGGGAACTTTGTGGAAATATCAAAAGAAATGGAGTATTGGAGATAGTATTTGTAAGGGATGGAACTGGAAATTATGATATCAGTGGGAAAAGGGAAGCAGGAGGGGAAGCTGTAAAAGAGAAGGGGCAGAATGCTATCAACTTTGTTATACACTATAAATTTAAAAATCATTCTTCTTTATGAAAGGGTGATTAGGACATTGGCGATTGTCCTAGCAAGCAACGTCCCATGTTGATAGATTGATAAAAATCATTCTGTCTTTGAATCCGAAACTTTATGTTTTGAGCTATTGAGGAAACAGAGAAAATAATTCTTAGTGAATGCATAGAAATAAAAAATTATTTGTAGCAGGTATTATGAGATGATGTGTTTTATTTCACTTTATAGGTGGAGAATATGGAAAGTAGTAGTTCCTATCTGCATATAGACAATATGGATATTATAGTTAAGAAGTTAAAAGAAAGTAATTTGTCAGAAATAAGAAGAGTACAAAGGTAAGATAAGTCGGAATTTTTTAAATGAAATTTTGCCATAATTTAACAAAAGAAACTTGCGTCCTGGTAAAAAATATGATATTTTTATAATATTGCTATTAGCTATTTCGAATAAATGACTGCAATAAAAAGATTTAAATCCTGTGTACCGTGATGATAGATACTGATAGGAATAATTCCAGTGGCGAACGACCTCGCATATAGAAGTCGATATAAAGTGCATAGAACAGGGAAAGACACAGGCAAAGTTGGCGGAAGAGATTGATTACTACTAAAGCCTATATGAACTGCGTGATTAAGAAATCTGAAAGTGTGGTCAATAATACCTTAGTCAAGATGGTGAAGGCATTAGGTTATGATATAGAACTTTATTACATCAAAAGGAAGAAAAAAGGTAAATGGATATTTTTTGGGAATATTAGGGCTGATTTTTTTAGTGGTTATCGTAGGTGGGATAGCATATTTGCAGTACAAAACCAATATTTATTGGAAGATGGTTGGAAGAGCAAAGTGGCGTAAATTACAACTACAATTACGGAATATTAAAGACATTCATGATCAAATTACAGGAGCAGGAAAAAAGATAAATGGGATTAAGAAGATCTGCTTGAATTTTACCAAAAAAAGATATCTAAGAGCTTTTATAGCAGTAAGCAGGAATATGTGAAATATATAGATTTTTGTAACAGCAAACATTTGAGGCTGCCTGCAAATCAAGCTGAATTAGAAAAATTAATAGACACAACAGAGGATGCTTTGCTGAATCCCAGTGAGGCGCTTGATAAGAAATTAGAGGATACCATTAAGCAATACGATACAGCATATACTTTTGTGAGTGAGGCGGGTAAGGGGCTTCTTGCTCAAAGACAGGAGACAGTGCGTGTAATAGAGGATGTTGAGAGGCTAATAAACAGCATCGCATGTCATCCGAAGTCCTTTGAAACAGATATTCATGAGATTATTGTTCAAAAAGAGCAGTTCAAGACTACGATCGAATATGGATTGGAGCAAAGAAAAGCTCTGGAAACATCCGCTAAAAGTGCAAGTGCAGGAGTAGCAGCTGGTGCTGCAGTTGCGAGTATGGCGCCTACCGCGGCAATGTGGGTAGCAACAACTTTTGGAACAGCATCTACAGGTACAGCTATATCAGCTCTTAGCGGCGTGGCAGCTACAAATGCAGCTTTGGCATGGTTAGGTGGCGGTACCCTTGCTGCTGGAGGTGGCGGTATGGCGGCAGGTCATGCGTTGCTTGCTTTGGCTGGACCTATCGGTTGGGGAGTAGCAGGAACATCACTTGTCGTTAGTGTATGGTTTGCTTGGAGAAAGAAACATAAAATTCAAGAAAGTAAGAAAGAAGAAATTGCGAGGTTAAAGAAATGTGTTGAAGCACTTAAGGAAATAAAGAGAAAGATTGACGTGATTTCGGTTGAAACTTCTAGCCTCTTTGGTAATCTTCGCAATTCGTTGTCATCATATAATTATCTAAGGGGACGCGACTATACATCATTTTCAGATGAAGAAAAGCAAGTTCTTGGCAGTATTGTGAATAACGCAAAAGCATTATCTGCATTGTTAACTGAAACGATAGCAGAATAAGGGATGAAATATGAATTTTGACAGAATAGCTAAAAGTAATCAAGAACAAGCAGTTGCCTCATGGGTTAATTATTTGAATCAAGTTCGGCTGGGTCAGTTAATGGAAGCACTTCGATGCCAAAATCAAAACTGGGATCAAGCTGTTAATACTCTGGAGAATACTCTGATTACAATCAATAAAGAAATCATAGAGAGAAACCGTGGTGGTCTGAAGGGAATGCACGGTTTCATAGCTGAGGTGGCAGAGTGTGGAGTGGGTAATGCTGGAGAACAGGTTCAGGGGAGAATGCCAGTATATGAGTGGATTAATGATAATGGTCCAGCAGACATTTTAAGAAAAGGTGTACAGATACAGCAGAAATTCGTGGCAGCGGGTAATCATTTATCATTACAAGCAATAACTCAGCATTTTAACCTTTTCCAGCAAGAAGTCCCCCACTTCTAAAGTGGGGGATGAATTGC
>CAMUAR010000096.1 GCA_947086895.1 uncultured Lachnospiraceae bacterium
TTGCCGAATGTGGCGGGAAGCCCCCGCCTCTATAGGTGGGGGAGGATGTCACATTGAGAAAGAAGAGTTGTATATAAGAATCTTTCT
Organism: uncultured Lachnospiraceae bacterium; assembly: GCA_947086895.1. Taxonomy (GTDB): domain Bacteria; phylum Bacillota; class Clostridia; order Lachnospirales; family Lachnospiraceae; genus RGIG4057. The sequence continues at coordinate 88 of CAMUAR010000096.1, forward strand.
ATGGTGTTTTAATATGGATTTTTATCACGATTTTAAGAGCATAGAAATATTTTTTTCAGGTTGATTTTCGATTTTATCAATCTTATAACACAGGCGGTCAAAAAAGTTAAGCTGGACGAGGAATTTCATTATATAAAATAGGATAAGCTTTTGCAGTAAAAAATTCTTGACAGTTCTTGATTTCGCCATTATAATGTCGGTATATCAAAGATGCAGCGAGCGGAAGTAGTACATGCAAAGCGGCGGTTCAGAGAGAAGGCAGATTATGGTGAAAGCCTTCCCGCAGGCAGTATGGAAGGCGTCCGGGAGCATTCTCCTTCAGAGGATTGTACAACATCAGGGCAGTCGTTTTATCGAAAATGAAAAGAGTTTTGTCCATGTTAAGTCAGCAGAGGAGAACGGGATTCTACCGTTATATAGAAACAGCTGTATGGCTGGCCAGAGTGCAGAGAAATCTGAAATTAGGTGGTACCACGGACTTATGTTCGCCCTAAGCGTTTGCTTGGGGTGTTTTTTTATGCGCAGACCCATACAGTGGAGTCGCGCGGCGAGTAGGGGAAGTAATCTTCCCTATTCGATTGCACGCCAAAATTTAAACGCAGTAAAGCGAATGTGAACATAGTTCGCAATGCAGAAATGAGGTAGTGTGAAAAATACTTCTAAGCAAAGAAAAGACACTGCCTAAGAAGGATTAAATTTCACACAGGAAAAACGCAAAATACAGCGTTTTTTCTTATTATTTGTGCTGCCAGCAAAAGGCGGCGGAATGGAGATTTGTATGGAAAAGACAATGGAAAAAATTGTAGCGCTTGCGAAAGCGAGAGGTTTTGTGTATGCAGGCTCGGAAATTTATGGTGGTCTTGCAAACACTTGGGATTACGGCAATCTTGGAGTAGAGCTGAAAAATAATGTAAAAAAGGCATGGTGGCAGAAATTTGTGATGGAAAATCCGTACAATGTCGGCGTGGACTGCGCGATTTTAATGAATCCGCAGACTTGGGTTGCATCCGGGCATCTCGGCGGTTTTTCGGATCCGCTGATGGACTGCAAGGGCTGTCATGAACGCTTCCGCGCGGATAAGCTGATTGAGGACTGGTGTGCAGAAAACAGTTTTGCGCTCTCGGAATCGGTCGATGCATGGAGCAATGAAAAGATGCAGGATTTTGTAAAAGAGCATGAAATTTGCTGTCCATCATGCGGCAAAAAGGATTTTACAGAAATTCGCCAGTTTAATTTGATGTTTAAAACATTTCAGGGTGTGACGGAAGATGCAAAAAATACAGTATATCTGCGCCCGGAAACCGCACAGGGTATTTTTGTGAATTTTAAAAATGTGCAGAGAACATCGCGCAAGAAAGTGCCGTTTGGTATTGGTCAGATCGGTAAAGCGTTCCGCAATGAAATTACACCGGGCAATTTTACATTCCGCACAAGAGAATTTGAGCAGATGGAGCTGGAATTTTTCTGCAAGCCAGGCACAGATTTAGAATGGTTTCAGTACTGGAGAGGTTTCTGCCGCGATTGGCTGATTTCTCTTGGAATCAAAGAAGAAGAGATGCGTCTGCGCGACCATTCTCCAGAGGAATTATGTTTTTACAGTAAAGGTACAACGGATATCGAATTTTTGTTTCCATTCGGCTGGGGCGAACTTTGGGGTATTGCAGACCGCACCGATTACGATTTAACGCAGCATCAGAATACATCAGGTCAGGATATGTCCTATTTTGATGATGAGACACAGGAAAAATATATTCCTTATGTAATTGAGCCGTCGCTCGGCGCAGACCGCGTAACGCTGGCATTCTTGTGCGCTGCTTATGACGAGGAGGAACTAGAAGGCGGCGATATGCGCACCGTACTGCATTTCCATCCAGCGATTGCTCCGGTAAAAATCGGCGTTCTGCCGCTGTCCAAAAAATTAAATGAGGGCGCAGAAAAAATTTATGCCGAGCTGTCGAAAAAATATAACTGTGAATTTGATGACCGCGGCAACATCGGAAAACGTTACCGCAGACAGGACGAGATCGGTACGCCGTTCTGCGTTACCTACGATTTTGACTCGGAAAACGATCATGCAGTGACCGTGCGCGACCGCGATACAATGGCGCAGGAACGTATAAAAATCGAGGATTTAAAGACGTATTTTGCAGATAAATTTGATTTTTAAATTTGTGCTGCGGCAGTTTATCAGAAAAACAAAGAAATCCAATTTTCTTTTAAAAATGAAATAACAATATAGTTTTAAATACAAAAATAAATTATAAAAGAAGAAAAAGAAATTTGGAAAAATAAAATAATTTGCTGTGCTTATTTCGAAACCGCACAGGAAAAGAAACGATCAAAATAATTTTTTGCGATAAATCAGGGTGCATTGAAAAACAGTTTTTTCAATGCACTTTTATTTTTTAAAGAAACTTCAGCGAAATAATTTTTAATAAAATATAAATTTTACTTGACGCAGCACTAATTTAAGAATATAATAAAAAGCGTAACTAGTTACGTATTATAGAAAGAGTTTTATATGGAATTAGATGATTTAATTATAAAATTTTCTGATACAGCAGAAAATCAGAGAAAGGCTATTTTCAGTACGTTATTTATTGCAGGAAATAAATTGCAAACATTGTTTGACAATCATATTCCAGAACTATCCTTAAAACAATTTATGTTATTGTCCGTTGTTCGGCAGTCAAAAGAGAAATTAACATTTACGGAGCTTGGAAATTTATTGGGCTGTTCAAGACAAAATATAAAAAAAATAGCGGAGGTTTTAGAAAAAAAAGGGTTTGTTACCATTCAGCAAAGTTCTTATGATACAAGAGCTTTTGGAATTTGCCCCACGCAGAAAGCAGAAGATTATTTTCAAAACGATTTCTTGGAATATCAAAAAGAATTAAAATATCTTTTTGAAGTTTATACAGAGGAAGAAATAAAAACATTATTTATTCTTTTGTCCAGATTGTATCAGGGGATAGACCATTTAGAAAATAAAGTAGAAAAAGAAAAAACAGCCGAAATAAAACATTAAAAAATAAGTAAAACAAAAAATTAAATTACAGAATAATCAAAAAGCATATAAAAATAATATCAATACAAATATAAAAAAGCCTGCAAATTGAGATTTGAAGAAATATTAAAACAAAGATAATTGAAAAATATAACATAATAGATCGTATATTACGCTAATTTTTATTTCACGAAAAAACAGCATTTTTATCAAGTTATATGGATTTTTTAAAGGATATGATAATTGAAAAATACGATATAATAAAAATTATATCACGCTGATTTATATTCAATGGAAGGAAAGTATTTTTATGCGTGGTTTATGTAGATTTTTCAAAGAAAAATGCTTGAAAAATATAATAGGTTTATAAAGGGGAGGAAAAGTAAATTTTGTAAATCATCAAATATTAAAAACTATAAACAAAAAGATTCTGCTGAATTATTAGGAGAAAGTTTATTATGAAAAAAGGATTAATTTTGTATAAATCAAAGTATGGAGCTACAAAAAAATACGTCATTATGTTAAAAGAAGAATTAAAAGAAAAATTTGAGTGCGATATTTATGAAATTGGAGATTTTAAGGAAACAACGCTAAAATCTTATGAATGGATTGTTTATGCCGGTGGAATTTATGCCAGCGGTATAGCAGGATTAAATGTTTTAAGAAAAAAATGCAAACAGCTGAAAGATAAAAAAACAGCAATTTTTTGTGTGGGTGCTTCCCCGTATAATGAAAAAGCTTTTTATGAATTAAAAGCACATAATTTAAAAGAAGACCTTAAGGATATTCCAATTTTTTATGGGAGAGGAGCATGGGATGAAAGTAAAATGACTTGGAAAGACCGGACATTATGTAAAATGCTGCAAAAAGTCATTGCGAAAAAAGACCCTGCTTCCTGCGAGCCATGGATGCAGGCGTTGTTAGGTTCTGTCGGGCAGACATGCGATTGGACAGATCAAAAATATTTGCTTCCAGTACTGGAATATATTTTAAAAAATTAATGGAACCATGCATGTTAGCAACTGTTTATTGAACAAGAAAAGTAACTGTATGATATTTTGTTTTTTTTGGTGTAAAATTATTCTTTATATAATATTTTTCTGAGCTGCCGCAAAATAATATTTTTTGCAAGATATTGTATTGTGTCAAATTAATTTTACTGTATCTTGTAAAAAAGTTGTATTTTGCGGCAGATCTAATTTTTATAAACATTCTTGTACGCTCCTGCGCCATTATGCCACAGTCGCATACGGTCACTGCGCTATCATTTTAAGTATTATAAAATCCAGATTTTTATTTCTTGTCGTTTTATATATAAAATGAAAATAAAATAAGAAAAAAAGACCATAAGAAAAATAAACATAAAAAGTATGGTATTTTTTTATTGGAACTTTTTAAAATTATAGTGAATATTTTTAGATGGTATGTTGAAATATGGATTTTTTTGTAGTATAACATAAGTAACTTAAAACGGCAGTCCGATTGTTATGATTGTGTTGCAGATTTGTAACGCCATGCATCAAGAAATTTCAGCAGATGAAAATACTGCTTGTGTGGGAGGTTGAGAGGAAATATGACAAGTAAAATAGAAGAAAAGTATAAGAAAATTCTTGGAACAGGTCAAAACCTTAACGCTGTGCCAGAACAGCAAAAGTTTTATCTGGGTGGTCTGCTTCGAAAAGAACGGCTTCAAAGAGGACTGACTATGGAAGATGTGGCAGAAGGAGTTTGTCTGATCAATACGCTGCACAAGATAGAACAAGATACCGCAAAGGAAGAAAAAAAATCGCCAAGTTATTTTCTTGTATGTTCGCTTTTAACCAGAATGGGAATGTCCGCAGAAAAATTTGAGTTTTATTATGATCAAAAGGAAGCGTTCCAGGAAAAAGAACGGACACAGCTTTCTGCATGGGAAAAATATTATAGAAAAAATAAAAGAATCAGAAGCTTGATTGATATAACATCAGAAAAACAAAATTCTTCTGGGAAAGATATCGAAGAAAATAAGATTGTCTGGAAAACAGAAGGGATAAAAGAGAATAAAAACGATTTTGAAAGAAAAGGAGAAAGTTTGCCTTTCGATGATGATACAGCATACAAGCAAACGCTGGAAGTTTATAAGAAAAAGCATCATACTGTCTGGGAAAATATATGGGCAGACTGGCAGCTGCGTATTGCAGAACTTTCCTGTGATATCTTGCCAAAAAATTTGAAAAATATCTGGCAGGAGCTTACTGTGCGAAAATTATTTTATACAGAAGAAGAGTGGCAATTTCTTTATGCTCTGGCAGCATACATAGAGCGAAAAAAGAAATATGAAAAAGCAAATAAAGTTTATTTTCAAATGTATCAAAATGCAATGAAAGAAGGAATGGACGATCAGAGACGTCAGGAACTTCTGCCAGAATTTTGCTTGATGTATGGCACTTTTTTAAAAGATTATGAAAAAATGCAGGGAACGGGAACAGAATTACCTATATTGTATAAAAGAACAGAAGAAATCTTTTTGCAGGGGATTTCTATAAATCAAAAATTCGGAAGAGCGTACTTTTTGCACGAATTGCTGAATGAATATTTCTCTGTGCTTTGCGGGAGATTTTATACTTTTTATAACAACAAACAGAATCAGGAAGAACAATTTGAAAGAAATGCGTTTTTTGATTTTTTATTTACGCAGTATTATCAGAATTTGGGATATAAGAATGAAAAAGAAGCAAGAGAAGAAACAGTAAACAAATTATTGAAGTATGGCAAATATCTTGTGGCATGGGAAATCGTTTGTGGAAACAAGGAGAAAGCAAAGAGGATTATTTATTTTATGAAGGAGGAAATTGGATGGGATTGTTTGACATTGGAGCATACTTGCGCTGTACTAGAGAAGCAGCAGGATTAACACATCCGCAAGTATGTGATCTGCCTGACGGCACACAGATTTGCACGATTGAGAATCTATCTCATATTGAAAACGGAAAACGCAGACCAGGACCTCGCACATTGGCACTTTTATTAAAAAAGCTGGGAAAAGAAGAGGTTTTTGGGGAGTGTTATCTGCAAACTTCAGAATATGAAGTCTTGATGTTGGACAAAGAGCTAGGAATAATGTATGCGGAGTTTCGGTACAGTGAAGCAGAAAAAATATTAGAGCAGATTGAAGCGCGCTTATCTGTAAAATATCTGACAAATCGGCAGTATCTTGCAACAAATCATGCGATGCTTGATCTGAAGTTAAAAAGGATTACCTATGAAGAGGCAATTCCGATTTATACGGAAATTATGCGTATGACTCAGCCTCAGTTTGGAACAAAAAGCTTTTCCAAAGCATTTATTTCGCAGCGCGAGGCGATTATTATTTTGCAGATTGCAAATGCTTATGGAAATATTAAAAATTATCAAAAAGCACTGGAGCTTTTGGAAGAAACTTATAAAAATCTAATGCGTTGTCCAAATAAATTTCATTATACGGACGGGCTTTTTGCAGTTTATATGCGTGCGGTGATCAAATGGAAGGGGGAGCAGGGAAAACTTGAAGAAGCGATAGAATTGGCAGAACAAGAAATCGCAAAGGCATTTAAAACAGGATATGCGGATACACTTGCAGGGCTGCTTTACGCAAAGACTTATAATAGTAACCTGATATTAGAAAAAAAGAAACTCTCAGAAAAAGAACGTTCGGAAATAAACAGTGGATATGAGATAGCAGCGATTATATCAGAGATGTTTCGGGAGAACAATGCAGCAAATTCTATGAGAAAAAAGATTCAGTAGTTTTTGATGTATCGTGAACTGCGGCAGAATATATTACGTAAATAAAAGTGTTGTAATAATAATCTGCCGCAGGTTAAAGTTTTGTTAGACTAAAAAAATTTATTTGAAAATTATTTTATCCTCTTCATCATCAAGCGGTGAAATTTCAGGGGATGAAGGCAGTGTGGTTATAGAAACGTTATTTATTGGCGCTGCCAAAGTATTAGAAGCAACGGCGATCAATGAAAAAGCCAAGATCAGAGACATGCTGAATGCAGCGGTGATTTGAGGTGCTTTTAAAAGTTTGTTTTTCATAAAAATTTTCCTTTCTGAGTTATTTTTCATAGTTTTTCTTATTTGGTCGCGTAAGCGGCATTTGAATCTGTAAGATTGAAAATTAAAATTTTCAGTCTCTTTTATCATTTGATTTGATTTATTGTAACAAATAAAATTCTTAAAAGATATGACGTTTTTCGAGAAAAGAACTTTTTGTAAAAGCAATACTAAATGGAAAAAAATGTAAATTAAGTTTTATAAATCATGTTTTTATTACAGAAAAAAAGCAAAAAAATGAAAATTCTCCAAAAACGTTATATACCAGAACTAGGATTTGTATTACAATAAATTCAGATAACATCATGATGGCGATCAAAAGCAACCAGACGATATAATTTGAATTTGTGCAGGCGCGTCATAAATTCAAATCGCTAAGCCAAATATCAGATTCGGCTTGTGTACCTTAAGCAAAAGGTGCTTTAAAAAGGGGGATTTTTATGGCAATTAATAACAGCGCTACGTTAGCGCAAGTGAGAAATGGAAGTTTTGAATATGGTTTGGAAGAACCAGTGAGGGTGAGTGCCGGAGTAAGAGTAGTGCAGGAAGCACTGCATATGTATGGTTATAATTTGGGCAGTACAGGAGCAGACGGCAAATATGGCAAGCAAATGAGTGCAAATGTAAGTGGCTTTCAAAAGGAAAATGGTCTGACGATCAATGGAATCGTGAATAAAGCGACTTTGGCAAAACTGGAAGCATGGTCAGGAACATTGTCTGAAACACCGATGTCCATAACGCCTACCTTAAAAATGGTACAATATGGTCTTGCATTTCTGCATGTTGGAAATATAGGAAGCGCAGTATCTACGGTGCGCGGATATTTAAACAAGCACGGCTATTCCTGCAGTACAATCGAAAGTTATGACAGTAATTTAGCAAGTCTGGTTATGAAGTTTCAGACGGCGAACGGATTGAAAGCAACCGGAGATGTAGACCAGGTGACGCTCGCAGTTCTTGAAGATTTTACTGCGGATACCGCATGGCTTAGTGGAAGCACAGTAAAACTGACTGCGGGAAAACTGGCAAAAGCGGGATTTAAAGGGATTTTAATAAAACCGGAACTGGTAACAGATATTAATAAAGCACTGAATAAATACGGGATTACCACAGGAGAAAAAGTACTGCAATTTCTTGCTCAGGCAATGGCGGAGACAACAACAAGCGAGAATATTATGGAAAATGAGTACATGCCGGGAATTATGGGAACACAACCTTATGCGCCATTTTACGGAGCAGGAGTATTACAGCTGACATGGGGAGACGATTATCAAAAGTTTAGTGATCATATCAATACTCCGCAAAATGGTTATGCAAAGGATAATCAGATTTATATTTCAGGAGGGAAAGAAAAAAATTTATACGCAACGCAGCATGTTGCTTTAAAATATCCAGGAGTCTCTGGAGGATGGATCTGGGATAGAGCAAAAGAAATTAATAATCTTGATTGGACAAATGCAGCGGAGAATTTTGCATCACTTTCGGAACAGATTACGAGGAAGGTACATAATCTAAATGCGTCGAGCGTCGAAATTAACAGGCGACTGAACTATTATAAACAAATGAAGGCGGCATTACCATATAAGTAATAAATAATAACCGGGGGATATAAATATCTCCCGGTTATAAAATGAAATATTGATTTTAAAATAATGGAAGATATGCATATTCAGATCATTCTGTTAAATCAATAAGCTTATTTTGATGGAAGAGGTATATATTCAGACCATTCTGTTAAATCAATAAGCTCATTTAATTCGGCATGAGATACATTTTCAAGAACAGTAACCATTTCGCCGTCAATAA
>CAMUAR010000097.1 GCA_947086895.1 uncultured Lachnospiraceae bacterium
TTTTCGGAACACGAAAAACTCCGACGCACTCAACCGGCTAAAGCCGATAATAAAAAGGCACGCTGCAAGCAGTGTGCCTTTCCTCCTTCTTCTCCCCTATAGCTCCTCGCACAGCGCAGGGCGTACAGGAAATCCATTCTCGTAATCTGCACCACATCTCACAAAAAACAATTCCCACGCACGCCCCATGCCAATCAGCTCAGTTTCAACAATATAACGGACAATACAACAAAAACAACTGCAAGTATCTTTGTGACCTTCTCCAAAGTTCCCTCCATAGAACGACCTTTATTCTTGCCCCAATAAGTGTCCGCAACACCATTGATCGCCCCGGAAAGCCCTGCGGATTTACCTTCCTGCATTAAAACAATGACGGTCAACGCGATGCAGACCAACACGTAAACCACCGTTACAATACCTTTGATAACGCCCATGATCTTTTTGTTCCTTTCATCAGCTTGTGTTTTCAAAGCCACTTATTCTATCCTACCACAAAACATTTACCATTTCAAGCATTTTTTCTGCTATTTCAAAGCATTTTACTGAAAAAATCAGATGAAAATTTTCAATCTCGGAATAAAAATCGAAACAAATTGGAATACCTTTATTTTCGAACAAGCAGCGATTTTCCTGTCATTTCTGCCGGCTGTTCCATCCCCATCATCTCGATCATCGTCGGAATAATATCCGCAAGACAGCCGCCTTCTCTTAACGTGTACGCCGGATCATAGTTTACAAGAATAAACGGCACTGGATTTGTTGTATGAGCAGTCAAAGGTGCGTTTGTCTCATAATCTACAAGCTGCTCGCAGTTTCCGTGATCCGCACATAAAAACAGCTGACCATCCACAGAAAGAAGCGCGTCGATCGCTTTTCCGACACATTCATCCACCGCCTCAACCGCTTTGACTGCTGCCTCCAAAATTCCGGTATGACCCACCATATCTGGATTTGCGAAGTTGATAATAATCACATCATACTTTAATGACTTAATCGCCTCCACCAGCTTGTCCGCCACCTCGTAAGCACTCATCTCCGGTTTTAAATCATAAGTTGCCACCTTCGGGGAATTGACAAGAATCCGGTCTTCACCTGGGTTTGGTTCCTCCACACCGCCGTTAAAGAAAAATGTAACATGCGCATATTTTTCTGTCTCGGCAATACGCGCCTGCGTTTTCCCATGCGCTGCAAGATATTCACCAAATGTATTTACCAGAGAAATCTTCTCAAATGCAACAGATTTGTTTGGAATTGTCACGTCATACTCCGCAAAACATACATAAACTGTCTCTATTCTCCCGCCTCTGCGCTCAAAACCGCTAAAATCATCACAGCAGAACGCGCGTGTAATCTCGCGGGCGCGGTCTGGACGGAAATTGTAAAAAATAATGGAATCCCCAGACTGAATTGTCGCCACTGGATTTCCATTTTTCTCAATTACCGTCGGCACGACAAACTCATCTGTCACATCCTGCTTGTACGAATCCGCCACCGCGCAGATCGGGCATTCTGCCTTGTTGCCCTCGCCGTAGACCATCGCCGCATAAGCCTTCTCCACACGATCCCAGCGATTGTCACGATCCATCACATAATAGCGCCCCATTACTGTGGCAATCTCACCGACGCCAATCTCCTTCATTTTTTCATCAAGCTCTTTTAAAAAGCCCTCGCCTGAAGTTGGAGCAGTATCACGACCATCCAAAAACGCATGAACATATACTTTCTTTAATCCCTCACGTTTCGCAAGCTCTAACAGCCCGTACAGATGAGTATTGTGGCTGTGTACACCGCCCGTTGAAAGCAGCCCGTACAAATGCAGCGCAGAATCTTTTTCTTTACAATTATTGATCGCATGCAAAAGCTCTTTGTTCTGGAAGAAATCTCCGTCCTGGATTTCTTTTGTGATGCGAGTCAATTCCTGGTATACAATGCGCCCAGCTCCCATATTGGTATGACCGACTTCCGAATTTCCCATCTGACCATCCGGCAATCCAACTGCCATCCCGGAAGCGTTGCCCTCCACAAATGGATATTCTGTCATCAGTCGATCCAGCACCGGAGTTTTTGCAATTGCAGCAGCGTTCGCTTTTTTGTTATCATTCAACCCATAACCATCAAGGATCATTAACACTGTAGGTTTTTTTGACATAGTAAGCCTCCATCTTCCTGCGCTTATGCGCAAATAATTTCTTCAAGGCAGCTTTTGAGCTGTTCCAAAAACATACCTTTATTCTTTGTAGCATATTTTCCGCTAATTGGCAAGAGAAAAAAAATTATCTATTTTAAATAATTACAACTTTTCTACAAGCTCTTTGATTCGGTGTGCTTCTTGTCTGCTGACTTCCTTTTCCCCATAGCGCACTTGCCGATAAATTTCAGTAACTTCCTCAACTTCTTTTACTCTTTTTGAATCTTGGGCGTATGATGCAATATATTTTCTGCCAATCTGTCCTGTTGTATCGGAACTTTTTAATCGTCTCTTTCCTGCATCCAGTTTTTTCATAAATCTCTGATACTGATACCGCACTGTAATTCTGCGATCTCTGGAGTGTTTTTTTAATTTTACCGACTTTTCTTTTGCTTCCTTTATTTCTTCTCGCTCTTCTCTCACTGCCATATTTTTCTTCTTTCCCTGACGCAAATTGCCGCGCAGCAGCAAAAACAATATAACAACTGCCGCGATTCCCACAATGATAAACACTGGCGTTAAATCCGTTGGCGCCTTGTCTATTTCTGATGGCGGCACCGATTCTATTTCTCCCTCAAGAAGAGTTTCGGCTGGTAATGGTTCTATATTATTATCTTGTATATCTCCAAAGTACACTTTCTTTTTTATTTTCTGTATCTGTAAAAAAATCCACTGCGCCGCGAACCAAATACCGCCTATCATACCGAGAAAAACAGGTCTAATTGCCTTTTCCCACAAAAAATTTCCTGCAATCTGAAATATCCCTCCTGTTGTAGCCGCCAGACAAACAAGAAAAAATGCAGCGGCCTGTCCAATCTGACGTTTTTCAAATAATTTTTTATCCTTGGACTGCGGCGTATAGCGCAGCACCTGAAGCAGCAGTACGCCTGAAGTAAAAAATACAAGCAAAAATGGAGCGGATTCGGTAAGTGCCACAATCCCGCGGTTCGAATCAAAGAAAAATAAAAGAAACGGCAGCAGGAACACAAACAATACTCGCCGAAAGGTATTTTTAAAATTAAGATAATACACTTCATATTGTTGTCGGATTATGGTAGAGACAAAATAAATCCATGGAATCAAGAACTCCAAAACCCTTCCTGTTTTATATTCCCATAAAAGAGCAATTCCCGGAAGACAGGCAGCTGCCAGCTGCACGGTTCTTTCTCTTGTCTTTTTTCCTTCCGACCACACGCACAACAGAGCCGCCGCGAGAAACAATCCAAAAGTATTTAATTCTGCTTTGTATTCCGCAGCATTGATATAACACAGAAAAAAAGAAACAAACGCATAATAAAGACTAATATCAAATATTATTTTATAAAAGTAAGTAATCATATTATGCTCCTTCTTTTCCTATCATTTTCATATGCTTTTGACGATTAAGAAAAGCTTCCTCATAATCCTCACCATAAAGACAATAAATTCTCACTCCATACTGCTGCCGTATTTCCTCCAGCCGCCTTGCCGCTTCCTTTTCTTCACGGTGAGCCACATAGACAAACGCTCCTTTTTCAAAGCATCCCTGTATCGCGGTCTCCAGCAATTCTTCTGTTTTGCACAGCGCTGCCCCTGACGCCATTCCAAGAATCTCCAGCAGTTTTTGAAAATTGCTGTTTCCTTCTCCCCCGCGCAAAATGCCAATATTTCCATCGCTCTCCGATGACATATTCGTAATCAACCGATAGGGACATCCCTGATATTCCAAACTTTCGCATACAGTCCGAACAATGGAAAAAGCAGCTTCCCTCTGGTTAAAATAATGATCAAAATCCCCTTTGTAGCCAAGATCAAAAATAATATCCAACAATTCTTCTCTTGTATAATCAAATTCTTTGACCATCCATTTGTTTTTTTGCGCGCTCTGTAAAAAACTAATTGATTTAAACGGCTCTCTTCCTGTGTAGTCCCGATAGCTTTTTACCTGCATTGGGTCCTGAAACAAAAAGCTTGTTACAGATATCTCGCCCAAAATATCACTTACTATTTTTTTTAATCTTTCATCTTCCAGACGGATCGGATATACCAGCACGCCGTAAGATTGTGTGATACAGCGTTCTCTTCCACAAATCCCAAGGAAATCTCCAAAATACATTTCTGCACCCTTAAGATAATGTATTCCCCTTTTGTATGCTTTTACTGATATGCTTCGGCGCACCCTCTCATTCTTTCTGATAAACATTGTGCTGCAATGAGCGAACCCGTTTTTTTGCTGTTCTAATTCCAGTTGATCCGCATCCATCAGTTCTATTTCTGCTGGTATCAACTCTTTTAAATATAAATGTGATACATTTCTGCCTGATGTATTTCCTATTGTTGTCACAAGACAAAATTTTTCTCCTGGCTCTACACACGTACTGGAAGGTTTCAATTTATAAGACACCTGGGCAATCGGAAATGTAAGAGAAATTTTTTCTAAAATTGCCGCTGTTATCAGCACTGCAAATAAAAATAAAAGCATCGCACTACAACTCCTCCGTCGGCACTGGAACTTCGTTTAATAATTGTACAAATATATTAACGCCCTCGGATGGTCTTAATATTCCCCGGTATGTAAGACGATGCGCAAGAACAAACGGCGCAAGTTCCTTGATATCTTCGGGCAGTACATAGTCACGACCAGCAAAAGCTGCCGCAACCTGCGAAGCCACGTACAGAGCCATTGCACCGCGCGTAGATGCACCCACAGAAATCTCCGCGCGGTCTCTTGTCTGTTTTACAAGATCCATCAGATAATCTGCCGCCGCATTTTTAAAAGAAACTTCCTTGCGTTTTGCCTTAAGTTCTTCAACCTCTCCAGGCGCAACAACACATAGAAGTTTATCAAGCAACTCCTTTGAATCCTCCCGCGCCAACACAGCAAATTCTTCTTCTTTGGTCATATAACCAAGCGATATCTTCATAAAAAAGCGATCCAACTGCGCTTCCGGCAGCGGGAATGTTCCGTGCGATTCAATTGGGTTCTGTGTCGCGGCAACCATAAATGGATCTGGCATACGGTATGTTTCGCCATCAATGGTAACCTGCCCTTCTGCCATTGCTTCTAAAAGACTTGATTGTGTGCGCGGCGTCGCCCGGTTAATCTCATCTGCAAGTATAAAATTAGCAAATATCGGTCCTTTTCTCAGCTCAAACTCTCCTGTTTTCATATTATAAAAATTGATGCCTGTCACATCGGACGGCATAATATCCGGCGTAAACTGAATTCTTTTAAATTCCCCGCCAACCGTTTTAGCAAAAGCGCGCAGCAACATAGTTTTTCCCGTTCCTGGCATATCCTCAAGCAGCACATTGCCTCCGCACAAAAAGGTAATTGCAATTTTCTCAATCACCTTCTCTTTACCGACAATAATCTTAGAACAATTTTCCACAATTTTTTGTCGAAACTCAACAAATTTATTTTGTCCCATAAATAACCCTCCATTCCAAGAACGTTTCTATTGGAAGAACTATAAAAAAAATCCATAAATATAATTTATATTTTATCTCTATTTATTTTAAATTTTTACTAAATAATACTTTTATACCGGTCATAAGCTTTTTATTTTTACTTTTTAATTATATTAATAATTCTATATATCATATATAATCTTTTATTTTTGTATTTTAATTTTTTCTTTCTTTAAAAATAAAGCCTCTGTTTTCCTGCGGATACATTCAAAAAAACTGCTCCCATAGCACTGCATTTTTTATAGAGTGTGCTATACTTATAGAAATAAAAAAACCTGTTTTATGATTTCGATCTTTTGTTTTACTGTGCTTTTTATGGAAAACATAGCATCTTCAGGGATTTGCTAAAGAAAAATTGGCACTGGTATAATATCTGGAATTTTACAATTGAGCAGGGAAGGGTTCTCTTCTCCCACACCAAACGCTGCATATTACCTCTCCCTGCGCATAAAAAAGGACTGCCGCAAAAGGACAGCCTTATACAAAATTATAGGGTACCTTGTTCTTTGAATATAACTGTATTGTCCTTTTAGAACAATTACACAATTCGCGGATGTATTTGTTTTTCCTTATCAATATACATGGTATCATAATTAATTTCGTATAATGTCCTGTTCTACAACAGTCCTTTTTCTTATTTATTATAATTTACAATCTTTCCGAAATCCGGCTTCAGGCTTGCTCCGCCGACAAGACCTCCATCAATATCCGGCTGTGCAAACAACTCTGGTGCGCTTGCTGCTGAAACACTGCCGCCATACTGGATGCGAATTTCTGCTGCTGTTTTTGCATCATAAATTTCTCCGATGCATGCACGAATTGCAGCACAAACTTCCTGAGCCTGCTCTGTTGTCGCAACTTTGCCTGTGCCGATCGCCCAGATTGGCTCGTATGCAATGACTGCGGTCTTTGCCTGATCCGCTGTGACATTCAAAAATGCAATCTTAACCTGCTGGCGAATCCAATCGATGGTAATCCCCTGTTCTCTCTGTTTTAACGACTCTCCGCAGCATATAATCGGCGTAATACCATGCTCATACGCCTTTAATACCTTTTTATTTACTGTTTCATCTGTCTCTGCAAAATACTCGCGTCTCTCAGAATGCCCGATAATCACATACTTTACACCAAGATCCGTCAGCATACCAGGAGCAATTTCACCTGTGTAAGCACCGCTCTCCTCATAGAACATATTTTCTGCTCCAATGGAGATATTCGTTCCCTTCGCCGTTTCAACTGCCACTCCAAGACTGATTGCCGGCACGCAAAATACTACATCAACTTCATCATTTTTTACCAACGGTTTTAATTCCTCAATTAACTGAACTGTTTCGCTTGGAGTTTTGTTCATTTTCCAGTTTCCAGCGATAATCTTTTTTCTGGACATACTACCTCTTTTCTGAATGCCAATCTGATACATAAACTGCATCCGATTGACATACCTTTTTTATTTAAAAGCATGAAATACATTTCCTATCTGTAGATTCTCTTATCACCAATTAAAAAACTTTCAACGGCAATATAAATTTACTTCTCAGCTAATATTTTATTTATCGTTTGCTGCCGCAACGCCAGGGAGTTCTTTGCCCTCTAAGAATTCAAGAGAAGCGCCGCCGCCGGTTGAAATATGAGTCATCTTATCGCCAAATCCAAGCTGATTCACCGCCGCCGCAGAATCGCCGCCGCCAATAATCGTTGTGGCGTCAATGGAAGCAAGCGCCTTTGCAACAGCAATTGTACCTTTTGCAAAATTGGACATTTCAAATACGCCCATCGGTCCGTTCCATACAACAGTTTTTGCACTCTTAATCACATCAGCGTAAAGTTCGCATGTCTTTTCGCCGATATCAAGCCCTTGCTCATCCGCTGCAATACCGCCAAGTTCTACCGTGTGGAACGGCGCGTCATTGGAAAATTCTTTCGCCACTACAGTATCAACCGGAGTAAGAAGCTTTACGTTCTTCTCTTTTGCCTTTTCCAACATTTCCTTCGCATAGTCAATATAGTCCGCTTCAAGAAGAGAATTACCTACTTCGTATCCCATAGCCTTCATAAATGTATATGCCATACCGCCGCCGATAATCAGCACATCCACCTTGTCTAACAAGTTGTTGATTACCGAAATTTTTGAAGAAACCTTGGAGCCGCCAAGAATTGCCACAAACGGACGAACTGGGTTATTTACCGCATTGCCAAGGAAATCAATCTCCTTCTGCATCAAATAACCTACCACCGCAGCATCCACATACTGAGTGACACCAACATTTGAGCAGTGTGCTCTGTGTGCAGTTCCAAATGCATCATTTACAAACACATCGCACAGAGAAGCAAGTTCCTTTGAAAATGCCTCGCCGTTCTTTGTCTCTTCCGCGCGGTAACGAGTGTTCTCAAGCAGAACAACATCGCCGTCTTTCATCGCCGCGACAGCAGCCTTTGCATTCTCTCCAACAACTTCTGCATCCGCCGCAAACTTAACTGGCTGACCGAGCAATTTCTCAAGCGCGGCAGCAACTGGTGCAAGTGAAAGCTCTGGCTTTGGCTCTCCCTTCGGCTTTCCAAGATGAGAGCAAAGAATTACTTTCCCGCCGTCGCCAATCAGCTTTTTAATCGTTGGAAGCGCAGCAACCAAACGGGTATCATCCGTAATCTGACCTTCCTGAAGCGGTACATTAAAATCACAGCGCACAAGCACTCTCTTACCTTTTACATTGATATCATCAACCGATTTCTTATTTAACATTTCCTATCTTCTGCTAAAAACGTATGCCAAACTACATACGCTAGATGATTTTGTACACTCCACAGTCGTAAATTCCCAGCAAAACCATGGGTACATGCCTAAAGACGTATATTTATACTGCCTTGAAGGCTCTCATCGAATTAGCTTTTCCTTTCCTAAATTTTCTTATTTTGTCTCTATTTTTGGAACTTGACCATCTGTGCTTACAGATTTTTTATATCTTTGTTCGATCAGACTATGTGAACTTCCTGCTTCACAGACCTCGCAACCTACGATCTCCACTGGCGTTCATTCGGGCGGAACCGTCTCTATTTGTCGTAATCCTTCTGCTAACATATTCTTTGCAGCATTGATATCATACTTCTACAATACAATTTTTCTAAAGTATTTTTATGATACGGTTCCTCGCGTATAAGAAATCATAACCACCCGTCAAACGGGTGGTTTGCTCTGCGGCTATAAGCCGCTGTT
>CAMUAR010000098.1 GCA_947086895.1 uncultured Lachnospiraceae bacterium
CGCAATTCATCCCCCACTTTAGAAGTGGGGGACTTCTTGCTGGAAAAGGTTAAAAAGCAGCTGCAGCACGAAAGAGAAAAATACAAAATGAACCATTCGAATTTTGTGTCTGATTTTTTTCGTGCCACAGCTTTGTAAGATTTATTTCTTCTCACGGATCATTTTTTGCTGTCATTCCTATACCAATGTTGTAAAATCAAAAAAACGGCGACATCTCGCGCAGTTTTGCGACCGCTTCCTTCGTCTTTTTAATTGTAAAATCAATTTCTTCTTTTGTTGTCTCGGCGCCCAATGTAAAACGAATGGAGCCATGTACCACCTCTTCCGGCAAGCCGAGCGCCATAAGTACATGGGAAGGCTCCATTGACCCCGCCGTACATGCGGAACCGCTGGACGCACAGATTCCCTGCATATCAAGCATAATAAGAAGCGACTCCCCCTCGACAAACTGAAAACTGAAATTTACATTGTTTGGCAGGCGCTGTTTTCTGCTGCCGTTCACCCTTGTATAAGGAATATTTCTCAGAACTGTATATATAAAATAATCTCTGAGATACCGCTCTCTCTCCGCTCTGTTTTTCATCTGAGCCATCGCCTCACGGCACGCTTCACCCATTCCGACAATCCCTGGAATATTCTCGGTTCCCGCACGCCTTCCGCGCTCCTGCCCTCCGCCGTAAATCATGGACGGCAGTGGCACGCCCTGACGGACATACAAAAAACCGACTCCCTTTGGTCCGTTAAATTTATGTGCGCTCGCGGAAAGAAGATCCACATTCGCCTCGTTCACTTTGATCGGAATATGACCGAACGCCTGAACCGCGTCTGTGTGAAAATAAATCCCCTTTTGCTTTGCAAAAAGTCCGATCTCCCTGATTGGCTGCAATGTACCAATTTCATTGTTCGCCGCCATCACAGAAATCAAAATAGTATCCGGCGTAACAGCGCGGCGCAGCTCCTCCATTTTTATAATCCCATTCTCATCTACTCCAACATAAGTTACTCGAAAACCATTTTTCTCCAGCCATTTGCAGGTATTTAATACTGCATGGTGCTCGATCTTTGTCGTGATAATATGTCTGCCCTTTTTTCCCATCTCCTCCGCAATCCCGCGCAGCGCCCAGTTATCCGACTCTGAACCGCCTGAAGTAAAATATATTTCCGAAGGCTCGCAGCCAAGCGCGGATGCGATTGTTTCGCGCGCCGCTGTAAGTGCCTTTTTACTTTTCATGGAAAATTCATAGATGCTCGATGGATTCCCGTAGCAATCGCAAAAAAACGGCTGCATTGCCGCAAGTACACTGCTGCTGACCGGCGTTGTCGCCGCATGATCCAGATATACCAATTGTTCCATCGCTAAAAATGCCACCCTTCCCATAATATTGGTTATTGTTATGTTATGCAGAAAACCATAAAAAGCCACCGGCAGATTTTATAACCTTTTTATACAACTGCTTTTATATCCTTTCAATCTGCACACATTTTTCTTTTATACTTTTGCGCCTTTTATTTTAACCAAAGCACACCGCGCTGTCAACGCATTTCGCGCCGCATTTATGAAAACATGTCTATCCCCTTATCTTTTCGCATATACTGAACAGAATTTTAAAATCAGGATGGACGGCAAACCATGGTACCTTCAGGGAAAAAAAACAAGAAACTCCTGGGCAACACTCTGCTTGCAGGAACGCTTCTCTTAACAATAGCAGGGCTTGCTACACGTATGATCGGTTTTTTCTACCGAATTTATCTGTCCAACGCACTCGGCGCAAAATTGCTTGGCATTTATCAGCTTATCTTTCCTGTATACGGAATTTGCTTTACAATCTTTGCATCGGGCATTCAAACTGCAATCTCCAAGCAGGTGGCAGAAAGACAGGCAGTGCGCGATACAAAAGCGAGCGGACGATTTCTCTTTTCAGGAATCACACTGTCCGTCTCTTTGGCACTGCTTTTGTCTGTGTTGCTCTTTTTTTTCTGCCAGCTTGTCGCACGCTTATTTCTGCGCGAGCCAGAATGTGCAAAAAGCTTGAGACTTCTCGCCTGCGCATTTCCGTTTTGCGGAATTACTGCCTGTATCAGCGGCTACTGTTACGGCAGAAAAAAATCATTTCTGCCGGCGACCTCGCAGCTTGTTGAACAGACCGTCCGTGTTGTCTTTTTAATGATTGCCGCAGGGCTTTGGCCAGTTACATGCGAACTTGCAATATCCGCTCTTGTCGCGGGGGAAATTATTTCCTGTACTTACTGTGCGTTCGGGCTTTTTATTATGCGGCACAAAGAAAAAAAACAATCAAGCAACAAAACCAAATTACCATCCCCGAATTTAAAAAACCTTCCAAGCACTCCGTCCGCCCTTCCTGCAAACTCCCGCTTAGCTTTGACCGCAGATTTAAAAAAACTTGTTTCAATCAGTGCGCCTCTAACCATGAACCGCCTGTTTATCAATGTTCTGCACAGCTTTGAATCCTTCCTTGTTCCGCTTACTCTGCGCAGTTTTGGGCTTGCGCGCGATGAAGCATTAAGTATTTTTGGTATTTTAAGCGGTATGACAATGTCCTTTCTGATGTTTCCCGGCACACTGACAAACTCGCTATCGGTCTTGCTGCTGCCGACAATCTCGGAAGCAAGCGCCAAAAATAATCAGACTGGTCTTTCCAAAGCAGTTGCATCTTCCATCAAATACAGTGTGCTGCTCGGCGTGTTTTCTGGATTTTTTTTCTTCTTTTTTGGAGAGGAGCTTGGCGTTGTAGTTTTTTCAGAAAAACGAGCAGGCACATACCTTGCCTGCTTGTCTTTTCTATGCCCGATTCTCTATGTCTCAACCACATTATCCAGCATACTGAATGGGCTTGACAAAATGAATTTAACTTTTTTATCCTCCGTTCTTGGGCTTATTCTGCGCGTTGTTTTATTTGGTGCGCTGATCCCGCGCCTGTCCGTATACGGATATTTTATCAGCCTGCTGGTAAGCCAGCTGTTTATGACACTGTTTGACCTCGCTTTGATCCATCGTTTTATCGCATTTTCCTTCGATGCGGTAAACACGCTGATCAAGCCTTCGATTATCCTGCTTGCCACGGCATCCTTCTTTTTTCGGATGTATGAATTTCTTACCGTGCAGACGACGCTTCCAAATCTCGCGCTGCTTGCCCTGTGTGCTGCTGCAATGACACTTTGCTCGATTGGTCTGTTTGCTGCAACTGGTATTCTTTTTAAAAAGAAGCAAAGCAGCGCGCAGACCGCTTGATTACATCCGTTTTTCCAATAGGGATCGGTCGGAGAAAGAACAGGCGGGCAAGGCGTATTTCCTCTATTCTCCTTCCTTCCACTTCCGATCTTTTTTGCCGTATTTTCCAGGGCGGGACAAACGTTTCAGCCTGTGCTGTTCCCGCCCTTTTGCACGGCTCTCTTCCATAAGCAGCTGCAAATATTCCTTGTACTGCCTTTCATCCAGACTTCCGTTCTCCAGTGCTTCCCGCACCGCGCAGCCAGGTTCGTTCTTATGCGTACAATTTCGAAATCTGCACGAGGACATCAGACGTTCTGTCTCTTCAAAAATATCTGAGAAATCCCCTTCTGCGCGGCTCATCATAATTTTGCGCATTCCTGGCGTATCCATTAAAATTCCGCCGTTTGGCATAAAAAAGCACTGGCGTTTTGTCGTTGTATGGCGTCCCTGAGCATCCGCCTCGCGGATGTCCCCGGTCTCCATCACTTTCTCCCCCATAAGCGCGTTTACCAAAGACGACTTTCCAACGCCGGACGCCCCTAAAAACACTGCTTTTTTTCCCGGCAAAAGCCCGCGCAGCTGCTCCATACCCTCGCCGGAGTACGTACTCACTGGCAAAACCATAAGCTTCGGCGCAAGATAAGCAACCTGCTCAACACATTGTTTTAATTCCTGCTCTGTTATCAAGTCCGTTTTTGAAAGCAGCAAAACAGCCGTCCCGCCCGCCTTTGACGCCGCGGCAAGATACCTTGTAAGCTTTCCAATATGAAAATCTCTATTCAGCGACATAACAAGAAAAACATAATCAAAATTTGCAGCCACCGCCTGATCCGGCAGTCCCTGTGTTGGATTCGCCCGAAAAAAACACGAGCGCCGCGGCATCGTCTCAACAATAATAACATCCCCCGACATTATATTCTCAAAAACTACTTCATCTCCAACCGTTGGAAATACAGCTTGCGGATTGCGGTAATACACGGACGGCTTCAGCCTTCCAAAATATATACAAGAATCATCAACCATAATTTCATAGCGATCCTTGTGTACAGAAATTATCATCCCTTTATAAAAATTTTCGCCGCCATCAATTTCCAGCGGATTTTCTTCTAATTTCATAGATATTTAACCCTCTCTTATAACCTATTTAAAACAGTGTTCTGCCGGTTCGTTGCTGTTATCCTTATTAAAAAATTCTTATTTTCAATTTTACCGAACCAATTTTACATCGAACAAAGAAAGGGGAAATCGCTGCAAAATCAATCAAAAAAACTTTCCCTCTGCCCGCCGCCAATCTATTTCAACAGCGAATTTATAAATCTATTGCATTTTGGCGGACAAACGTAAAAAATGCCGCAAAATACAAGAAAAGTCTTATATTTGCAGCATAAATCATCTGATATATATAATATAAATATTTTTATTTTAATGTTTTATACACTGATTTGCTTTGAAAGTATTGTGTATACCAACACCTCTTTCACTGCCAGCAAATATAACTACATTTCCCTTTATTTGATTGTTCGATGTTTTTTGAATACTTTCATTTTTCATTCTCTTCATAAACAATCCTCTCCTTTCACGGGAAACAAACAACTGCCGGCAAACTACCAATAGAAGCGGGTATATTATAAACTTTTCAAGGGGAAAAGTCAAGGTGCATTATCCCTTATTTTTGGTGCTTCCATCATCTTTTGTCAGATTTTTTACAGCACCTTCTTGTATTGTCCTAGTTTTTTCAACAATCCCATCATTTGCATTTGCTATGTATTCCTGAAAAAGCCAGTTCCACTCGCTGTCAGAAAAAACATAATCATTTAACTGTTCTAACTTTGAACGCAAATTTGCAATAAATTCGGACTTTGAATGAATGGCGATATATTCATAACTTTGTTCTGTAAGCATCCGTATTAACTCAGATTCCAGCTCCTTCTCACTTTGATAACTGTCAGAACGTCTGCTTTCTGGTACATATTTAAATTTAACATTAGAAACTAATTCTCTGTAAACCGCGCCAGGAATCTATATTTCTCCAAATAACTGTTCTAAAAGTTCCAAACGTTTTATTTTTAACAACGAGATCAAGGGTGTCGTATCCGAAATTACTATCATAACACCTCTTCTTTCAAGCAGTGATAACAGGAAACTTCTTTTTCTACTTCGCTGATATCCATATTAAAATATGCCAATCCCATCCTTCCATACAGCTGTATCAATTCCCATTTTGATATTCCAAGTATTTCTGCCGCTCTTCCATGCGAAATTGTCATATTTTTAATAAATGGATAGAGAAGAAGTGTGTTTCTTTCCATTTCTGTATTTTTATCGTTCGTATTGATGGAACAGAAATTTTTACATCCGTTAATATCATAATACCATACACCTCCAGCCTCTTTTTATATTATATTTTAATATAATAATAATGTTTTTATACTTAGAATTGTTTGAATACTAATAAATGGTCACGATAATATTCATACTGCTTTTTTGTATTTCTCTATATTTATTGCAACTATTTAATTATCCATTTCGGTATTCTAAATATTTCTGCTGCTTTTCCATGCGAAATTTTCATATCTTTAATAAGCAGATAAATATTATCGTATTGAAAATCATTTTATTTCTGTACACAGATTTTGGATTCCTATATCAGTGAAGCAATCTCCGGCATCAAAACATTTTTAAACTCATCAATCATTGCTATTCTGAACTTAAACTTAGATAAAGCATCCTTATTTTCTTCCCTATAAGTTGTATAATCTGCGCTGTCTTTTAACTTATTTTCATTTGCAAGTTCACCATCCCTGAAATTAAAAACTTCATACTTGACATCTTCAAATTGCAAATACCATTTTTTAGAATATTTTTTTATTTCTTCGTCAATAGCAGCGTAACGCATTTGATTGATAATAACAGAAATATCCTGTCCCAGAAATTTTTTCTTGTCTTTTTCAATCTCATCTACAATTCGCGTAAGCAATGCACTTAATTGAGGATTATCCGCAGCAAATTCAGCTACAATTTCCTTGAAAGTTCTTATCCTAGTTTCAAATTCGACAGCATCAAAATCGTTTTCAGACTGATCTAAAGATTCCATAAACCCCTGCAGCAATTCTACAATATACTCAAAGTCTATTCGCAGCTTACTGTAAGCTACTAAATCATAATCGTCCCATACAGGTTCTTCGCTGGAATCTGGATTATCATCCGGCTTTTTTAATTCTTCCATCACATTTTTATACATTGCAGCATAATTTTCATATTCATCTTCGGAAAAACCAAACTCATCAAGTATGCTTGGTTTATATACTGAAAATGCTTTCAGGTGTGCAAAATCATGATCCAAGGCTCTGAAAAGATTGACAAACGCCTTTTTCTGCTTTCGTGATAACCCTGCGATATCTTTCGTTGTTTTTGCCAGATTGCGGATGGTTTTAACAGATATTGAAAAAGATGTTTTCACATCATCCCAATCTTCTGCAACAGGGTTGCCGCTGCCTTCACGCGAATACATTCTAAGTGCTTTATTTATCGCTTCTTTATATTCTTTCGGTGCCTGAAATGTTACAATCTGCCCGTACTGCTTATTTGTATCAAACAATCTGTTTGTACGTGAAAATGCCTGGATGATATTCTGCGGAGCCATAGGTTGCCTGTCCATAAACAAAATAGAAAGGCAAGGTGCATCAAAACCAGTTAAAAGCCTATCAACAACAATAACCAAATCAAGCTGCTGATTCCGATCCAGATACTTTTTTTCTTTTCGCGCCAGCCGGTCATTGAGATTGCTGTTATAAGCATCAATCGCTTCTATTTTATAATTGGTTCCAAACATATCGTTATAATCTTTTAGCGATTCTTTCATCTTATCTTGATTGACTACAGATGCTTCTTCGTTCTCCAATAGTGAGTACGTTATGGCAAATCTAGGGAAATCTGGAAGTGCCTTACGTACATTATCACTAATCTTTAATTCATCATCGTCTTCTTTCACCTTCTTCAGTAAATCATAATATTTCTGCGCCATTGCTATGGAACTTGTCGTCAATAAAGCTTCATAAGTTTTGCCCTTGCCGTTTCTCATGCCAAATTTTTCGTAGGACTGATTTAAAATAACATCCAGCACTTTTCGCATATGTGCTTCTGTTTCATACACTCTTTTTGTATTGTCTGCATTTAAATTTTTAACTCCAAGATTCTCTACCATAAATCCCAGAACTGCTTCATCATGAATAGCTTCTTTAATGGTATAGCTGTGCAAGCACTCTCCATAAAGCTGCTTTGTCGTTTGTGGTAAATCACCTTTCTGTTCATAGCTATTTTCATCAAAAATAGGTGTTCCCGTAAAACCATACCACAGAGAATTTGTAAAAAACTTTTCAAGAGTCCTCTTTGTCTGCGGAGTTACTGCTCTATGGCATTCATCCACAACAAATGCAACCTTAAGGGATTTTATTTTATCATACTTTCTGGTTCTTTCCTTCAAACGCCGATTTATCATAATCTGCATTTTCTGCCTGGTTGTTACGATCATCTGTCGTTTGTCATCCGACATCTTCTCTATAAGAGAATCCACATAATCCGTATTATCCACATCAATTGTATCATTATCTGCATAAGATTGAAAAGCCATTTTCGTCTGGTCATCAAGATCTTTTCTGTCAATGAGAAATACTGTTTTCTCAATTGCTGGAATATCCATCAGCAGATTTCTTGTAGCCTTATAGGAAGTCATAGTTTTTCCAGAACCTGTTGTATGCCAGATAAAGCCAGATTTTCCCTGCTTTGAGGCTGCTCGCATCGCTTCGATAGCATGAATCTGGTATGGGCGCAAAATCAAGAGTTTTTTCTTATCATTGTCAAGAACCATGTACCTCGTAATCATTTCATGCGCTTCTGGTATTTTAAGAACCTCCTTGGCAAAATCAATATAATCACAGACTGGCTGATTCTCCTTATCCAGCCACCCAGTGATAAATTTTTTATTTAATTCCGTATCTCTTGCAGCAGAAAAATATTTTGTATCGACAGCATTGCTTACAACAAACATCTGCACATTTGAAAAAATACCGTGGAATTTTCCCTCTGCAATATACTTTTTAATCTGACGGTATCCATCTATATACGAATGCTCTTTATTTTTAAGCTCAATATGTATCAAGGGGATCCCGTTTATAAGAAGCGTTACGTCAAAACGTCTATTTCTGTCGTTCTCAATATCCTCTGATTTAAAAGCCTGGTATTGGTTAATAACCTCATATACACTTGAACCGCCAGCTACATGTTCATTATTTATTACTACAAGATGCAATGTTTCATTCCCGCGCTGAACATGGACGTACACCTTGCCATTTTCTCCGACCAGCCATTTCCCCGCATCATAAAACGAAGCATGAGATAAATCGTTCTTAATCTTCGCAAATTCAGAATCGCTTAATGAAATGTCATTTAATTTTGCCTTATTATTTTGCTCCAAAATGTATTTAAAATTGTTCCATA
>CAMUAR010000099.1 GCA_947086895.1 uncultured Lachnospiraceae bacterium
GGGGGCCGCTTAAAATTTTTTATATTTTTTTCGCATTTACTCTTGACATTTGCCAATTTTTTAATTCTGTGAAAAATCCTCCCGCAGCATCCCATACATGCACATATCGCAAATTCCTTGATTATTATGCCCTGCTCCGCGCAATATCCCCTCAAAGTACAATCCGCATTTTTTCATTACCATACCGCTATGCGGATTATTCTTATCATGCGCTGCTTCAATCCTATACATACCTACTTCGTCAAACAAATATCGAATTACCCGCTTAAATGCTTCTGAGGTAATTCCTTTGTTCCACCACTTTCTTCCAATGCAATATCCTATTACTGCTGTCCTTGTAATTTCTTTGCATCCAACCACCGAAATACTTCCTATTGGTTCACCGAGTTCTTTCAAAATAATTGCCCAATTATAATAATCTTCTTTTTTTGTCTCCTCCTCCCAAGATTTGAGCAGTGATTTTGTAACATTCTCCGATTCGTGTGTCGGCCAGGTTAAAAACCTTGTTACCTCCGAGTCGCTTGCCCAGTTTCGATACATCGCCGCGGCATCTTTTTCACAAAATGCCCGCAAAATCAATCGGTTTGTCTCCAGCTGTCTTGTTCCAAGATGTTTCATTTTTCCACACATTCCGCCGTATGACTTTTATATTGCCAAACAGCACCTATTTTTTGTAAATTTCTTTTTATATTTCACACATTATAAACTTTTCTGCTTTTTAAAAATCTTTTGTTCTTTGCTCTGACCAGCTTATCAGGAAAACATGCTTTTCGCAGCGTTACCATCAAAACCTATAGATTACTCCAACTGTTTTTTCAAACCATTCTTGAATTTTTTATAACAAAACAGATGCTTATCACAGACATCTGTTTTGTAGTTTAATCATTTGTGTCAATATCGTCGTCATCGTCCGCAGAAACTTCCACATTGTAGCGAGTGCGTCTTCGAAGTCTTGCCTCCTCCGACGCTCTAATCAAATACTCCTTAATTTCCGCAGAATGACGAATACTTTTCAGCTCCAGTTTTGGATCTGTCGTATCTCCAGTAAAACAGATCACTGTGCCAAGCCGAAAAATACGCTCCATTAGAGAATGCGTTAATCTTACATCCTGTACTTTATACATATATGTATCATCTTCGACAATATTTAAAAATCCTCTTCGGATATTCAACTTGTCTTCTCCGATAGAATACCGGGTAAAATACAGTGGCAGCCCAAGAAATTTTGTTCTTTTCTTTTCTACGTAGATATAATCTGAATTTTCTTTCATTATAATCCCCATTCCAGAGCGTTTACACAATATGACACCCCATCAGACAAAAATACAACGCTCTCATACAAATTTATAAACAACCGAAATCTTAATATAGTTCAAACACTGTCTTATAATCTCCTCGCTGAACAATCAAACTACAGTTGTCAGGGTCGATATCTTGATCTACCTCAAATACAAGCATTCCTGTGACCGAACGTTCCGGCGGCAAATCAACTTTAAGGAACTGCATATCCTCCAAAAGCGCAGTTAGTTTTGGAAGCATTGCTTTCTTTGATGCTCCCTCTAACTGATAACTGATATCCATTGAACTAAAATCAAATTCTTGTCGGATACTTGCTGTATTTGAGACAACGAAATTAACGCAGACATACTTTTTTCCCTTGCTTGGCACAAGCGCAAAAGAAAGCTCCTTCGAATTAATCTGCGTTGTCTCCATATAGCCATCATAATATACCTCAAGTCCCTCCAGACCAAATACGCCATTTAAATCTGTCGTTATCGTATTGTCTTCCTCTTTGCCGCCCTGACCATTCCCTTTATTCCCAGAAGGATCTGGAGTTGGCGAGAGAGATGGAACAACCTCTGGTTCCGGCGTCGGCTCAGGAGTTGGGGTTGGGGTTGGTGACAATAATGCTGCTCCTACATGGTTCTCATCATGTCTTAACAATACATCTGCAGCATACTCCGCAATGATATTCTGCTCCTCTTCCGTCAGCGGATGAATTTCTAACAAACATCCCTCTGTCAAAAGCACAGAAAGCAGCAGCGCTGCCAATATCATTCTCCTTTTCACAAAAAAATCCTCCCTATCCTTAATTTATTGCAGAATATTTGCTGTACTGTCCGCCAGAAAATTTTTCAATGCAGCAGTCAGCAAGAAACGTCTGTCAAAGTTCATATTTCCAAATCAATTAGACACAATCTGCTTTGACAGGAAATTTCTGCATAAAACAGCAGAAATCACGGATTGCAAAAATCCGCTTTGACTAATATCATACCACTCTTTGATAAATTCGGCAATCGTTATTCGCCAAAATTTATTTTAAAAATAGAGAATCTTTGATTCCCGCTGCATCAAAGTCTTATACATGTGCATCAAGTTCAAACCAAAACTCCACTCCATTTTCATGATTTACAACGCCGCATTCCCGATTGTGTGAAGTCATAATAGCTTTTACAATCGACAGACCAATCCCGCTGCCGCCGTATTCTCTTGTGCGCGCCTTATCCACTTTATAAAACTTAATCCAAACTTTTTCCAGATCTTCCTGCGGAATCCGCTCGCCGGTATTGTACACTGCAATGCGAACCACATCCCCGCGCCTCACAAGCTTTACCTCGATAATATTCGCACCAGACACATGATTTAATGCATTGCTGATATAATTAGTAACTACTTCTTCAATCATATATTCATCCGCCCAGACGTACAGCCGCTCCTGCTCCTTAAAAATCATCTGAACATTTTTCTGTTTTATTATAATATCGACGGAATCAATTACCGAGCGAACCAAAGCCACAATATCAAACCGTTCCAACTCCACCTGGTTTTGCCCAAATTCAATCTGATTCAGCGTAAGAAGCTTTTTTACCATTTTATTCATCTTCTGCGCTTCATCAATAATAACCCCGCAGTAAAACTCCCGCCCTTCTGCATCGTCGCTGATATTATCCTGCAGTCCTTCCGCATAGCCCTGAATCAGCGCGATCGGTGTTTTTAACTCGTGTGTGACATTGGAGAGAAAGTCTTTGCGCATCTCGTCAATCTGTATCTTATCTTGAATATCAGACTTTAGCTCATTATTTGCGCTCTTTAACTCAGAGATTGTCTGTTCTAACTTTTCCGACATCTCGTTCATGCTGTTGCCGAGCAGCGCGACTTCATCTTTTGTTTTTCCCTTATATTTCGCGTCAAAATCAAGCTCTGCCATCCGCCTTGAAATCTCTGCAAGTTTCAGCACAGGTCTGGTAAAATATCTGCTGATAAAAAAGATAACGACCGCCCCAAAAAGAATTACTACAGCCCCTACATACACAAGAAATCTGCTTGCAATCGCCGCGCTCTCCTGAATGCTCTCAAAATTTGCCCGAATAAAAATCTCGACATTATTATCCAAAATGCCATAGAGGTCAATATAATCGGAATCCTGGCGCACATCTGCCTGAGAATAGATATCATACATTCCATTTGTATATAAAAGCTGGACATTTTTAATTTCATATTTCTCTTCTGCGCCAAACACATAAGCAATTCTTGATAACCTCACACGTTCTTGTGCTGTTTTTGATGTGTTGGAACACCCTACTATAAAGAAATTTATAATATAAATATCAATATTATTGGTATAACTTAACTCATAGATGCAGTATAACTGTTCGTCTGTAAAAGTCATAACGCTGTACATCTCATCGTCAGAAAACAGCTCTTTAAGCTGTTCAAACGTATTGCCAAGCATTTTTACCTTTGTTTTCTGATAGTAATATTCCAGAAATGTTTTGTTTAGAATCCAACAAAGCAAAATCATTATGGTTAAACACATTACCATAACACAGGTTATCTTATACCGCAAAGAATGCCTCATCCATCTACCTCAAATTTATATCCCATTCCCCAGATCGTCTTAATATAATCGCCTTTTTGTCCCATCTTGCTCCGCAATTTCTTTACATGAGTATCAATGGTGCGCGCATCCCCAAAATAATCATAATTCCAGACATTATTTAAAATCTTCTCGCGCGACAAAGCAACTCCTTTATTCATAATAAAATAACTGAGCAACTCAAATTCTTTTACGGATAATTCAACCGCATTCCCGTCAATTTTTACCTGATGCGCTGTCTTATCTACGACAATGCCTCCAACCTCCAGACTGCCCTCCTCGCTCTGCATTGTGCGGCGCAGCACTGCGTCCACGCGAGCCACTAAAATCTTTGGACTGAACGGCTTTGAAATATACTCGTCAACCCCAAGTTCAAATCCCATCAGCTCGTCGCGCTCGTCACTTTTGGCAGTCAGCATAATAATCGGTACTTTCGAGTACTGGCGAATCTCGCGGCACACCTGCCAGCCATCCATCTTTGGCATCATCACATCCAGAATAATCAAAGCAATATCTTTTTGTTCAAAAAACAGATCGACTGCCGCTTCTCCGTCCTCCGCCTCAAATACATCATATCCCCCTTTTACAAGAAAATCTTTCACCAGTTTCCTCATACGACTCTCATCATCCACAACCAAAATTCTGCATTGCCCCATAGTATCCTCCATTCCGAGAACGTTTCTGCCTGAGAGAACACTGCAACTGCAGTTCCTCCTGTGGAATCAGGGCTGATTTGTGACGTTCTCGGCACAAACAGCCCTGTGAAAAATAATGCGGATGCACTTATTTTTCACAGCACACCGTATTCTTTCCATAATCGAAAACGGTCTTCGCTTCTTCTATGTAATCTTTTGTATTAATTTGCAATCCCTAACTCCTGTTCCCTCGCTCTAACCGCCTCCTCGCGCCGCGTCAATTCCTGCTCCCACGCGGCGTACTTATCCTGCACTTTGATCTCCGCATCCTCAAGCGCTGAATTCGGACCGGCAAACAAAACGACAAACATCGCGATAATCGCAACGGCAAGCATTGCTGCTACCACGCGCATACTTTTTAATTTCGACCGATAATACTCTGCCATCATCTTATCTTTATTTCCATTTTCTCCGGCAAGTTCAGCGCGGCGTCCTTTTCTGCGCGGAAGCCCGACTGGTATGCCGTAGAGATCCTCCGCCTTAACCGTCCCCGAACGAAGAATTTCTTTTCTGAGTTCCTGCATAAACTCCATACCGACCGGCGTGATAAAAATACGCTTTTCCACAAAACCATTGTACATTTTCAGCGCGACCGACGGGTTTGATAAATCCGTTTTTGCGCGGATATATCGGATGGATTCCTCCTCTTTTTTTGCCTCTTCCCATTCTGCTTTTGTGTCGTAGGTGTATCCGTTTAATACAAAATGCTCTTTCATCCTCCGACCTCCTGTTCTTCGCCTATTTCACTGGCCATTCACCAACCTCAATCGATTCAATAATCACAGGTTCCGCCGGAACACCTTCCGAATCCGTTTTCACCCCTGCTACAGCATCCAGAACTTCATATCCGTCAAGAACTTGTCCAAACACAGTATGATGCCGATACAGCCACGGCGTGCCTCCGTAAACTTTATAGAGCTCTGCCTGTTCCTGTGTCAATTTTGTACCATAAGCTTTCTCTGCATACTCCAAAAACGATACGTCATACTCCGAGAGCAAACGCTCCATCTCCTCGATTGTCCCGGCGTCGGCCTGCACGATAAAAAACTGGCTTCCATTTGTATCAGCTGCTCCTATGTTTGCCATACAGAGCGCGCCGCGCACAGGGTGGAGTTCTTCCGAAAATTCATCTTCAAACGCTTTTCCCCAGATACTCTCTCCGCCCATACCTGTTCCGTCCGGGTCTCCGCCCTGGATCATAAAATCATCGATAATCCTGTGAAATATCACTCCATCATAATATCTGTTTTTCGCATGAGTTACAAAATTTTCAACAGCAAGCGGAGCTTCCTGCGGGAAAAATTTTACGGTAATCGTCCCGTAATCCTTAATTTTAATTTTTGCGTAAAGTTCTCCTTCCTCCGGGTTGGCAAACTGCTTTTTCTTCTTTGCCTCGTCCCGAAGCGCCGGCTCTATCCCCTCTTGATCGTTGTTTTCATCTTCTGTGCTGCCTGGAACATCGCTTCCAGAGATATCCGCGTTATCCTCTTTTTCACTTGGATCACCGCATCCTGTAAAAACGAGCCCCACCATAACAATTCCTGCTGCCAATATTCCCAAATATTTTTTAAACATAACGTATTCCTTTCCGTAATTTCTTATTAGACAACAAAAAGGGGGAACTGCTACAAAATTTAATTTGTAACAGCTCCCCCTCTCACTAAGTGGACCTGAGGGGAGTCGAACCCCTGTCCGAAAGCCCATCCACTGCAGCATCTCCCATCACAGTCAGTTATTTGACATTCCCTCCGACCGCCGCCAGCTGACAGGCTGCGGTTTTGGGTAGCTTCATCATTTCTTCCTACGCCGCAAAGCTTAAGCGCGGGAGTTCCCTGCTTGTTTGATGCCGAAACCTAAAATGCAGGAATTTTAGGCTCGACAGCTGCCATTAGGCAGCGAGTGCTAAATTATCTTCAGCGTTTAATTTTAATCCGAGTTTTAACGTGGTCCCGGACCACGGATGGCTTCCGCAACTTCAAAACCCCCGTCGAAACCAGTACAAGCCCGGTTTTTTGCTGAAATTGCATGGGAGTATTATATACAATTTCTGCTGCTTTGTCAAACAAATTTTTTTAAAATTTTTCTAAATTATTTTGTACTATAGTTAATGTATACGATTTACACTATAATAGAAAAATTTATTATTATAGTTATGCATTCACTGCTGCGACAATCGCAGGTATCATCTGTTTTTTCCTTGATACAACACCCGTCAGCCAAAATCCGTTCTCCTTACTTTTTACATGAAATGCGTTTTCAAGCAGATTTTTTGCACCGGTTCCAATATAAAGTACTTCCGTTGATTCCCGGATAATATTTGTCAGCATAAAAAACACCATATCGACCCCAAGTTCTTTGTATGCCTTTTCCATATAGGGCAGCAGGCGGTCTTTCAGCTCTTCTAATCCAAGCGCGTTCATCGAGTTAATTTGACCAACTCCAAACGTAATATCTCCCGCGGTAAACTTTTTAAAATCCTGATAAAAAATTTCCTCGGACGATTTCATCTTTAAGTCGCTGCCTGCCTCGAACATCTCCCCGGCAAATTCTGTTACATCAAGCTGCGCAATCTGCGCAAGTTCTTCCGCCGCCGTTTTATCTTGTTCTGTGCAGGTAGGTGAGCGGTACATCAATGTATCTGACAAAATTGCAGCACACAAAAGACCTGCCGTCTCTTTATCAATCTCTATCTGATTTTCTCTGTACATCTGATAGATAATGGTAGCTGTGCAGCCAAGCGGCTGATTGCGGAAAAATACCGGCGATATTGTCTCTATTGTGCCGAGTCGGTGATGGTCGATAATCTCCAAAATCTCCGCCTCATCCACTCCGTCCACCGCCTGGGCTTTCTCGTTGTGATCCACCAAAATCACCTGCTTGCGCCGCATACTTAAAAGATTCCTGCGGGAGATCATACCACGGTAATTGCCCCTCCGGTCAAGAACCGGAAAGTCACGGTTTCGTTTTCTTGCCATAACCCCTTTGATTTCCTCGACAAAATCATCAATATGAAATGTATTTAAATTGTCTTTTACCATAAAATGTGCAATCGGCATACTTTGATGAATCAGGCGCGCTACTGTGTATGTATCGTGAGGAGTGCTGATAATTGTACATCCATGCTCTTTTGCAAGCATTGTAATTGTTCTGGAAATGCCCGCGCCCTCGCAGACAATAATGCATCCCGCATTCATCTCAATCGCGCACAGCTGGGACTCATATCGGTTGCCGAGAATAACAAGATCATGTTCTTCAATATAATTTTCCATCAAATCAGGATTTGCCGCGGCAATCAGTACCTTACCTTCGGTAAAAGACGCGCTCTCCTCCCCGACCACCATCGTTCCTTCCAGTGTTTCTAAAATATTGGCATAAGGAGTTTTCGCCTCCGCAAGAATTCTGCTGTCATACACCTCCATATAGGAAGTTGCAATATCGCTGATTGTAATTAACCCTGCCAATTTTTTTCCTTCGGTGATCGGCAGTGTAACGACATTCTGCTCTTTCATTAACCTCCATGCCTTTTTCAGAGAAATATTGCTGGCAACTCCCGCTGTACTCCTTATTTCAATATCTTTCACCTGCGTTGATACATCTGCGATAAACTCCGGCACTTTTATGCCAAACCGTCCAAGTACATACTGAGTTTCTGCATTGATCTGCCCTGCGCGCATCGGCACATAATCCCCGCCAGTCAACTGCCTTTTTAAATTTGCGTAGGCAATGGAAGAACATATGGAGTCTGTATCGGGATTTTTATGCCCTACAACAATAATCCTGCGCTGATCTTTTGCCATTTTATCCTCATTTCTGCGCCGCTTTTTATAACATAAAAAACTTCTTATATTTCCCTAATAAAATACTGTATACACATTGTTTTAATCAGAGAATTTTTTTGCTGCAAAAGCATAAATTCCGAAATTAAAAATTTTAATTCCCAAGCAGATTTGTGTCAAGCAGCGCGCAGGCACAAACCATACTATAATTTATTTTTTAAATTATTTTAATATTTTTATACATTAATCTACAAACTTTTCAAAAGCCTGCAGTACAGCAATTATCCTGAATTATTCACGGCTGCGCCGTGAAAGTGGCTGAAAGCCACGTGGTTA
>CAMUAR010000100.1 GCA_947086895.1 uncultured Lachnospiraceae bacterium
TTTTTCGGAACACGAAAAACTCCGACGCACTCAACCGGCTAAAGCCGATAATAAGCCGACAACCTTTTCCGACACGCTTGAAATCGTGCCGGAAAAGGTTGTCGTTGTCAGGACGCCTTAAAATTATAGATGGGTTTCATAATTCCAATTACATCTACAGACTCCCTGATTACATCAATAATATCTTCCAATGCTTTGTATGCCATTGGCGCTTCATCAAGCGTCCTCTCATTTACCGAAGTAGTATAAATGCCTGCCATCTCCTTTTTATATTCTTCAAGACTAAGACTTTCCTTTGCCCTTGCGCGCGACATAAGCCTGCCTGCTCCGTGCGGCGCAGAGTAATTCCATTCTGCATTTCCCTTTCCAACTGCAAGCACACTTCCATCTCTCATATTGATTGGAATTAATACTTTCTCTCCGGCATGGGCGGCAATCGCGCCTTTGCGCAGAATCATCTCCTCTGTGTCAATATAATTATGAATGGTGTGAAACGCCTTCTTGCCGGTAAGACCAGCGCGCTCCAGCAGCACCTTCGCAATCAATTCACGGTTGCGCCTTGCATACTGCTGACAGATTGCAACATCGTGCAGATAATCTTCCATATAAGTCCCGTACAAATAGCAAAGATCTTCTGGCATATCCGTCTCTTTTGGCTGCCATGAAATCTCTTTTAACACCGCCTGAATCTCTTTTCTGCGCCCTTGTTCTTTGTAAGTGCGGATAATTTCATCGCGCTGTTTAAAATATTCCTCTTTTCCGGTATGCAGATCAATGGCAAGCTGCTGATACAGCTCGGCAACCTGCTTTCCAAGATTGCGGCTTCCGCTGTGGATCACAAGATACTTTGTCTGATCCTGCGCCTCGTCCACCTCGATAAAATGATTGCCTCCGCCAAGAGTTCCAAGACTTCTTGCAATCCATTTTGTATTGTCCAGACCACGATAACAGCGGAGCTCTGTCAAATCAAAACGCTCCTGTCTTCCCTCCCAGATATTCATTCCAGAAGGTACAAAATGCGCTGCCTCATCCAGCTTTGCAAAATCGATTTCCACATTTCCAAGCTCCACAGTGTACATGCCGCAGCCAATATCAACCCCTACAATATTCGGCACTACTTTATCAAGGATTGTCATTGTTGTTCCTATGGTGCAGCCCTTTCCAAAATGCACATCCGGCATAATGCGGATTTTGCTGTCCGCTGTAAATTCATAATCACACATTCTTCGAATCTGCTCAACTGCCTCATCCTCAACAACCTTTGCATAACATACTGCGGTATTTACTTTCCCTACAATATCAAACATGAAATTTTCCCCTTCCAAAAAACTGTTTAAACTCTACCACATCATAAATGATTAACCCCTAACTTTTCTAACAATCCTTCCAGCGATGTGCCGCGCAGCAATGTATTTGTCACCTCGGCGACAGATTCCCCGTTTGCAATCGCATAAGGTCCCATCGCTTCTGCCACATCCGACATTAAACTTGCATTTGCCGCCGACAGCATGGACGCTGCAAGATCCTTGCTGACAGCCTCAACTACTTTTCTTACCGCATCGGTATAAGCTGTCTGTTTTGCAATATCCAAGCTGTCCGATTCTCTTCTGCGGTCAAGCTCCATCTGCGTCTGTTCCTTTTGTCGGTCAAGCTCTGATTTCTGAACAAAATCAAGCAGTTCCTGCAACCTCTGTTTCGCAGTCCACGCCGCCTGTTCTGCTTCTTCCTCAAGCCGTTTTAATTCTTCCTGCTGCGCAAATATTTCCTTTGCAAGTTTGTTTTCAAGTTCCAGCCGGTAGGCTTTCATTCCATATTCAATATCCGCTTTTGTTTTATCCACTTGTGCAAGGCGCGCAGCCACTTCAGCTTCCCTGCCTGCATTAGACAACTCCAGTGATTTTTTCACAAGTTCCTGCTGGTGCGCAAAAAGCATTTCTTCTACCCGGTCATCTACACAGACATTTATCACTTCCACATCATAAATCAGCATTCCGTTTTCTGGGAAAAATCTGCCTTTTCTTGTTTTCTCCCCGGAGTATTTTTGAGTATTTAAACCATTATTCCGCGGTTTTGAAAAACTCAAATTATCAGCAGAATTCTGGTCGTTCAAACCAACACTTGGCTGATCAGAAGGCATTTCGCTGTCCGTGAGATTCAAAGCGACCTTGCGTACAATATCCGTAACATTCTCACAAAAATCTTCAATCGTGTGAAGTTTCGCTTCGCGCTTCAACAGCGGATGCTGCTGGTCTGTTATATATTTTATATAATTCTCAACGTTGAACCACCGCTCCTTATATTCCGGCAAAAAATCCACGCAGTATGAAATTTCCAGTAAAACACTGACAAAATCTTTTGTCTCAACGGTTATCCTATCTGCAACTTTATTGTTATTCACACGCAGATACACTGTTTTTAATGTATGATCTGTCTCTTTTGGGCTGTCTGTTGAAAGTTCAAGCGCTTCCAGTGTTTCATCATATTCCATCAAGTAGGTCTGTGCTCCGGCAATCACCTTTCTGCCGCCGTTTTTTGAAATTACATTGATTGCGTAGCCCGTCCATACATCAATGCTTACCACACCATCATATTTATTATCAAGAGTAATCGTCCGCGGCTTGCTGTAAGTATTGCTTCTTGAAAAACCTCCTTCCTCAACCACAGCGTTCTCCTGCCCCAAAAACCCATTGTAAAGCACATCCATCGATGAGGTTGGACACACTCCTCTAAGCAGTTCTTTTTGTCTGGAAACACCTGCTGCAACTGGCATTGAAGCACCTACATTATATTCATAAACCTCCTGGTTATCTGGATACCACAAATTGCATTGCTCGGCGGTCAACTTTCTTTTTACAATCACTTCATATCTTGGATCAGGCAGATACATAGCAGCGCCTTTCACCATCTTAATATTTCCCGTTTTGCGATCAAGTACATATCTTCCTTCCCCAACTGGAATGGCAATTGCATGATGCACGACTCTTCCATTGTAATCAATAATCGCATGTTCTTCACGTGGATAATAAATCATCTGATCTTTTCCTGTAATAAACAATTCATCTCCCGCCCGGTACTGCTTTCCATTCTCTTTATAATCCGCGATTACCTTGACATAAATGCCGCTGATATCCGACAGCTCAATCGCCTTAAATTTATAGCCGCCTTTTGGGTTTTTAACAAATGTTTCATCTGGCTGTGGAAATACAACCGCCGCGCCATGTATGTATTTTTTGTTCCCCTGCTCATCCTTTAAAATACAATATTCCAGTTTCTCCAACGTCACGGCATCCCGGATATACTGGTCTTTTTCCCCATCAATCGGAATTACTTCAATCCCTGTTGGCGGAATATAGAACGGCACTTCTGTTCCCTTGATTACAAGAAGCTGCCCTATTGTATATTTTTTCTCAAAAACCTCGGTTTCTTTCGTTCCAACCACATTGTTCTTTGCACTGGTTCCTGGCGCTGCTGTATTTTCCTGTCCAACCTCAGAAATTATTGTTCCAGCTGCTATATTGTTTGTAATGGATTCCTTTTTTTCCAACGCATCCGCATCGTAAACTCTCGCCAGCAAATATTGGTTTGAATGCAGACGATGCCCCTGAATCGCTTTTGCCATCTGCCCTGGATACAAAGCAAAAGACACATTGCCGCGGATATTTACCTTTTTTCCAATCTTTAATTCAGGAAGCGGATTTGAAGTTCCCGGCATTGGATGACGGTCGTCCTTTGTTGGATTTTTTAATGTGATATACCAGTTTTCCGGCGCGGATACAAACACTGTAATGGCATCGGAAAAGGAAGCCTCCTCAAACCTCTTTGTTTTCTCGTTAAATACAACCAGCGAATCCGATGTTGACAAACTCATTTTGTAAGAACCAACAACACATGAAATCAAGCCCTTTGTCTTATCCAGCACATAAGCATATTCATTTGGATTCAACACAAGATCGCGCTCTCTCTGCATTTCTGACATAGCAATCCTCCTTTCATGAAACAAAAATACTGTAAAGTATCCTCTGGCGGCAGTTTTTGTATATCTTCGTATGTTTTTTTATATTTTTTGCATCACACATATAATTCCCCCTTAATCCAGATTATTTAAATCTTATTATACTCCTAATCTTCTGAAATGTTAAGGTTAAGTGCAAGAAAGTTTTTTCTTCCTGCTTGCTGCGTCAGCAACTGTTTTTTATTTGCACTCCTACATATAAAAAACTCCGCAGACAAAACCTGCGGAATTTTTTATATACATTTGTATCGTTTTTCTGGTTATCTCTTAAAGAACTTCAAACCGCTTAAAATAAGACTTTACAGGCTATTTATGTGCTGTACTTCAAAATTCAGCACTTTTCACCGCAATTTCAGAAAACACAAACATAAAGAAATCCCTTGAAAACACTGGACTTTCAAGGGGTTTTCCAATCTCTTTCATTGTGTCATTGTCGATCTGCTCCAATGCATTTGCTTTATAAGCGTGTGGAAATGTGTCTGCTTTACGACGTTTTTTTCTTTTGCCGTCGTCTGGCAGATCATTCTATTTATTCTGTTCTTAATCGCTCAACAATGCTCTGCTTTTCTAAATTCTTAAAACACAGAAATGGGATAAGCACCGCAAAAGCCAGGAGGATCGGGGTACAAATCATCAGCGGCATCAGAGTAAAATGGAAAGTGCTGAACTCATTGGCTGTTATGGCACGAACACCGATCCCAACGGTCAGAGTGCTGATAATGTAAGAAACGATCAGCGTAATCGCTGCGTAATCCAGTCCTTCACAAATCAGCATCTTCCGCAGCTGACGCTTGGTCATGCCCACGGACTGAATCATGGCAAACTCTTTTTTGCGTGAAACAATGGCTGTAACCATAGAATTGATAAAGTTAAGCACACCCACCAGAGCAATAATCACACTGATGGTATTTCCCATAACTGCCGACGCCTGTGTTTCTGTTTTATACTGCTCTGTTATGGTTTTGCGGGATGTCACAGGCAGACTGGTGTTTATGGTCTTAGTATACACATCGAGCATCTCTTGTGCTGCGGGAATATGCTCATCGTCCACATTGAAGAACAGTCTTCGCAGCGTATTCTCCGGCCACTGCTGCCGGAATACTGAAGCAGGAATAATAAAGCTCATGCAGTGCTGATTTTGTACACCGCCTTCATAAGCTCCTTCCTCCACAGCTTGCAGCGGATATACAACAGCCATTACCGTATAGGTGCGATTTTCAAGCGCAATACTGCTTCCAACGGTAGGAACAGGCAATGCAGTCTTTCTTTCTGTGTCTGTGGAATCTATGGCAGGACCAATAGCCAACACATAGTCGCCGCTGGCAAATTTTTCTGCATCATAGCTGCCGGAGAGCAAATATCTCTCATGCGTAATTGCATCCAGAGGGATACCGTCCATTCCATACAGTACACCGATCACTTCACGGGTTTTCATGGCGTTTTTTATCTGAGCAGAACCGGACGAATCGTAAGTTGCCCAATCGTCCAGCATTTCCTGTGTATAGAAGGCGCCGATATTCTGCACAGTCTCATCATCCAGTGTCAGTTTAAATTGATGAGAATATTGATGACCAATCGCTTCCAAACCAGCCAATCCTTCCACGGATGCCACCAGTTCAGCATTCAGGGTGAAACCATAAGGGTCATATCCGCCAATATAATCTGCACTGCTGCGATCATCCAGCTGGAAGTCACTGATCGTCAGCTCAAACAGGTATTTTTCCATATCAAAAGCAGCATTCTTAGCGTAGAAACAGCTGAGTAAAACCAACCCCAAGCTCAGAGAGCATATAACTGTCACTGTCCGTTTTTTGTTCCGCCCCAGATTCGCCCAAGCCATACTGGTAATGGAAGCGCCATTCCGGGTGCGTTTGCTTTTCTTCTTGCTTGCGGCGGCATCGCTCATCCGCAGAGCTTCGATCGGAGAAACCTTACCAGCCAGCCTTGCCGGACGCAGGCAGGAAACCGTAACCGTCAGCCATGCAAAAAGGGCAGAGCCAAGGAAGATCACAGGATTGGAGGAAATCACAGCATTGCCTTCCAGTTGTCCCATCAGCACAGGAACCAACACTATGCCCAGCAGCCAGCCCAGAAGAAGACCCATTGGGATACCGATCACACACAGCCGGTTTGCCTGACCATAAATAAGTTTCTTGATCTGCTCCGTGGTAGTTCCCAGTGTTTTCAACTTTCCATAGAATTGGATGTCGGCAGTAACGCTGATCTGAAAGATATTATAAATAATCAGATAGCCAGCAAGAAACACCAGCACCATACCCAAATACATAGGAATGCTTTCCTGCGCTGCGGTAGCATTCATCTCTGGTGAATATGCCAGATTCACGCCAAATTTCAAGTCCGTCAGTCCGGCGTCTGCCAAAATATTCTCCATGGCGGCCTCAATATTGCGGTCACTATGCAGGATCACTTGTGCGGTATGCACGCCTAAAATACTCGTTTTTCCATCAGCAACATGGTCACCGATCATCTCATCCGCAAATTCCCGGCTTACCCAAGCCATGCTGGCATAGACAGATTCGTTGCCTTCCCAGAAACCGCAGAGGGTAAAGGTGGAGGCGGTTAACTCATCCTTTGCAAGATCCTTGCGCCATTCCAGCGTTATAGTTTCCCCCAGCTGATGGGGAATACCAAGGCGATCGAGGATTCGTGTGTCCAGAGCAATCTCATCCGATGCTGTTGGCATTGTTCCGGTGGCAGGCATAGCAAAGGAATGCTTGGCATTGATGTCACTGCTCCAACGGATCTCAACCTGTTTGCCACCCAGCTTTTTGTTTTGTGCAAGACCAAGAACAAGGCTTTCTCCGGCTTCTGCAACATCGGGGTGATTCGCGATCAACGAAAACTGCTCTGCGGTGATGGTCTTAAAGGATGCTTGACCATCATAACCAGTTTGCCGGAATGTCATTTCCACCATGTTTTTGCTTATACTCTGTGCCAGGGTAAAGAGGGTGGTAAACATAATCGTAGTCATTAAGATGGCGATGATCGCTACCAGGTTCCGACCTCTATTTTTCTTAAAAGTACGCTGATTCAGTGTTTGAATTGGTTTGAATACTGTTTTCATCATGCATCCCCCCTTATTGAGACACAATGCGGCCGTCCTCAATTCGGACACTACGATCCGCCATCTGTGCAATTTCCGGGTTATGGGTAATCATCACGATTGTCTGATTAAATTCTTTGCTGGTCATTTTCAGCAAACCAATCACATCGTCACTGGTTTTTGAGTCCAGATTACCGGTTGGTTCATCAGCCAGGATAATAGCAGGCTTAGAGGCCAGCGCACGGGCAATCGCCACTCTCTGCTGCTGTCCGCCGGAAAGATTGTTCGGCAGACAATCCAGCTTCTTCTCCAAACCAAGCAGACGAACAATCTCCATGATAAACTTTTCATCAGACTTGCGACCATCCAGAGAGATGGGGAAAACTATATTTTCCCAAACACTGAGTACCGGCACCAGATTGTAATTTTGAAAAATGAAACCGATGTGATTGCGCCGGAAAATCGTAGCCTGTTCGCTATTTAACTTTGCCAGTTCCGTATTTCCAATTCGAATACTGCCCTCGCTGGGAGTATCCAGTCCACCCAACATATTCAGCAGCGTAGATTTTCCAGATCCAGAGGTGCCAATAATCGCAGTAAATTTACCACGCTCGATCTCCAGATCCATACCATCCAATGCCTTGACCAACGCTTCACCCTTTCCGTAATATTTTTTAAGACCGGTAGCCTTCAAAATTGCTTCCATAAGTATTTCCTCCTTGTAACCGGGAATCCGTTTCCCTTTTCTGATTATATTTTATCAGTTCAATGTTACAGGGAAGGTACAACAAAGGTACGGTTTTGTACCTTTTGAAAAAAGGCGGCTTTGCCGCGACTCAAATCTGGATGAGAAATGCCGTATTTCAGGTATTTCTCGGTGTGAGATATAGTACTTCTTCACAAAACAGTCTTTGCTGTGAGCGGAAACTGCCACAGGCAGTTAGAAGTACTTCTCACACTGCGATCCGCAAACGCTCTGTAATGCTTCCTTTCTCAATAAACCGGCAGCACATTAGGGGGACTGTCACTGCCAGAAATAACATAAGAGGCAAGGCTGCCCATAGAGGAGCCAGCGTATAATGATAGGTTATACACCAAGTGTTTATCTGTGAAAAAACTGCTGGCATCCCAAACCAGGTCACAAAGAAAGTTACTGGCAGCAAAATTACGGTCAAAAGAGCCGCATGAAGCAAGCCCTCTGTCAGCAAAAGCCATTTCAGCTGTCTGCTTGTCATGCCAAGGCTCTGATAGACTGCAAATTCTTTTTTTCGCACCATTGTTTTTGTAACCAACAT
The DNA here is from genome assembly GCA_947086895.1 of uncultured Lachnospiraceae bacterium. Taxonomy (GTDB): domain Bacteria; phylum Bacillota; class Clostridia; order Lachnospirales; family Lachnospiraceae; genus RGIG4057. The sequence continues at coordinate 8,372 of CAMUAR010000100.1, forward strand.
ATTGGCAAAGTTCAGCAGACCAATGGTCATCAACACAATCCCGACAATCAGCTTCGGCAAGCATTCATTCAATCTGGCGTTCTGGAAAGCTTCTTGATAATCGCTGCGCATCCAAACACCAATCCCGC
>CAMUAR010000101.1 GCA_947086895.1 uncultured Lachnospiraceae bacterium
CAGCAAGGTTTTGAGGTTTTGCTTTGAGCATTTTGAAAAACATGGTATAATATCGACAGATATTATACCCGCGCCAGTTCGCGCTCGACCGAAGGGAGAGCATCTTCTTTTGCGAATCATGTGCGGCAAGGTTTTGAGGTTTTGCTTTGAGCAGTTCGGCAGGTATTGCACTGTGCTATAAGAAATGGAGGATGGAAGAAAGGTTTATGGAACAGTATAGAAGGAAGCCGCTTGTTGTCACAGCGGCGCAGTATGAGATTGGAAAGGGTATGGAGGATGGTTTCCGCCTGTATTCACAAGTAGTTACAAACGATGGGCTGGTTCTTGACAAGGTAGTTAAAATCGAGAGGGAGGATGGTACGATCGTTTGCCCTTATGTGCGCAACCGCCGCGGCGTTGTGTTTATACGCGAGGGGGATTATATTATCTGCGAGGATGGCAACGAGAAACATGTCTGCGGAAAAGATAAGTTTTATCAGCGTTTTGAGGAAATGTAAAAACCTGTTTTTTACTTTTACGAATACCCAAAAAAGTTATGATATTTTAATATAGTAGTTATCACTTTTATTCGTATATTTTTTTTAAAGTATTAAACAGGTTCTAAGAAAAAAATAAAAGTTCTAATAGACGAAATGAAAGTGCAGTTTTTGCAGGATGTAATTATGTCTGTTAGACTTTTTATTTTTTATATAAAGAAATAGGAAAAAATAATGCATGGCATAATGAATTATGTATCTTTGTTGTAATCCTGAAGCACTGAGCTGTGGGATGTTTTTTTAATGTTTAGATAAATATCACAGGTTTTGAAAAAATAAAAATATAACATGTAAAAATTATTTTAAATACTAGTTATTGCTGTTATTTTAATACTTTTAAGAATATGTAAATAGATTTTAAGACATTAAATGGTATATGGTATTTACAGATGAAGAAGCAGAGCATAGTAATAGTTAATGGATTATTGAAATAAGGAGGATATGCTATGCAAAGACCGTTGACTTGTGTTGAAATTTGTGCAGGAGCAGGTGGTCAGGCTCTTGGGCTTGCATTGGCTGGATTCACCCATGTTGCACTTGTTGAATATGAAGCGGAGTATTGTAAAATTTTGAAATTAAATCGTCCAGAATGGAATGTAATATGTACAGATGTTCGTGATTTTGAAGGGAAATTTTATCAGGGAGTAGATTTGTTAGCGGGTGGTGTGCCTTGTCCTCCTTTTTCGATTGCGGGCAAACAATTGGGGAAAGATGATGAGCGAGATTTATTTCCTGAAGCGATTCGATTGATTAAAGAAATGAAACCCAGAGCTGTTATGCTGGAAAATGTGAGAGGATTTTTAGATTCAGATTTTGATGAATATCGAAAGGGTATTCTTAAATCGATTGAAATGCTTGGATATAATACTCAAATTAAGTTGTTAAACGCTTCTGACTTTGCAGTTCCTCAACTTCGCCCTCGCGTGGTGATTGTTGCGATACGAAAGGATGAAAATAAATCTTTTTCATATCCAAAAGGAAAACCAGGGGATGCGCCTACGGTCGGAGAGGTGTTGTATGATTTAATGTCAGAGAATAAATGGAAAGATGCAAAACTCTGGGCGAAAAATGCAAATAAGATTGCACCAACATTAGTTGGTGGTTCTAAAAAGCATGGTGGTCCTGATCTTGGTCCAGTAAGGGCAAGAAAATCATGGGCTGAACTTGGAGTGGATGGTCGGGGGGTAGCTGATACAGCACCAGAACTGAATTTTGAAGGAATGCCCCGTCTGACCAGCAAAATGATGGCAAGAATACAGGGATTTCCTGATACATGGATATTTGGAAAAAAGAAAACGATTGCATGCCGTATGATTGGAAATGCATTTCCACCGCCAGTAGCACAGGCAGTAGGAGAAAAAATAAAGGAGTGTTTGGAATATGGATGCGTTAATAGCGAATGCGAGATTTCATTTTCATAAGCGGTTGTTTGAAACAAATACTCTAACATTGACTAAAATGGGTGTGGCATCTAATGCGGATACCAGTAGTAGAGGTTCAAAAGCCATAGCAAGTAAAATTGTTGATATTTTAGTGAAAGAGCATCATCATACAGTTAATATAGTCGATAAAGTTTCAGGGCAAACACTTGGAAAACAGTTTGAATTATTAACAATGGAATTTTTACAAGAAACATTTCCTCATTTACAAAATCTTCGTCCTGGTCAATGGTCTATATTGCAGCTTGGCAATAATAACAAACTAAAAATAAGTGATTTTGAACAGTATGAACATTTAGCTTATTTAAATGCGTTGACAGCAGAAAATGCACAATTAGCAGCGGCTTTGGGAAATGATTATCTTGTTGCGCCGGATGTAGTTATTTATCGTGATCTTTATGAAGATAAAGAAATTAATGTTAAACAATATATCGTTGATGATAAAGTTGGCAGAATGGCAGATATCAGAAAATTGAATGGCGGAAAGCCATTACTTCATGCCAGTGTGTCAGCAAAATACACGATGCGAAGTGATCGAGCGCAAAATAGCCGCACTGAAGCATTGAATTTGATTCGCAACAGAAAAGGACATTTGCCTCATATCGTTGTGGTGACCGCAGAACCTATGCCAAGCCGATTAGCATCGCTGGCACTTGGAACTGGAGATATTGACTGCGTATATCATTTTGCGCTTTATGAATTAATTCATGCAATCAAAGCAGTTGGTTCTGAAGATACAATTGAAATTTTAGAAACACTTATACAGGGAAAAAGGTTGAAAGATATTTCAGATTTGCCATTGGACTTGGCTGTATGATAATCAAATAGGATATTGGTGTAAAACTTGTTATGCTGCTTGTATGATTAAAACTCCATAGTTTCATATAAGGCTCAAAAGGAAAAAAATTTCTGATAAATTTTGAAGATTTACTTTTTTTGAAAATTAGTTGTTTGATTTTTCCAATGTCGCGATTCAATTTTTAGACATGCCTTAGAAAAGGAGAAATTTATGCTACAGATAAAAAATTTAACAATATTGCACAAAAAAGATTTACACGAGCTGATAAAAGATTTTAATTTTGTTTTAAATCCGGGGGATAAAGCAGTTTTGATCGGCAAGGAGGGAAATGGAAAAAGCACGCTGTTAAAATGGATTTATAATCCCGAAATTGTCGAAGATTATATTGAAGCAGTCGGAGAGCGGGTGATTTCAGGAGAACGGCTTGGATATTTGCCGCAGGAACTTCCTGTGGAAGACCAGCAAAAAACAATATACGAATATTTTTGCGAAGAAGAAAGATTTTATAATCAGACTCCGCGCGAGCTGGCAGAACTTGCTGCGTCATTATTTTTTGCGGCTGATTTTTTTTACAGCGGGCAGAAAATGGGAACACTTTCCGGCGGAGAGCGAATAAAATTATCACTTGCACGGATTTTGTTATCTATGCCAACGGTGCTGCTGCTTGACGAGCCTTCCAATGATCTCGACCTTGAGACACTGCTCTGGCTCGAACAATTTCTTGTAAAAACCGAATGCGCAGTATTATTTATTTCTCATGATGAAATGCTGATTGAGCGAACAGCGAATGTGATTGTACATTTAGAACAATTAAAAAGAAAGACAGAAAGCCGCGCGACGGTGGCAAAAATGCCCTACAAACAATATTTAAAAGAGCGCACGGAGAATTTTTCAAATCAGGAGAGGCAGGCGCTCAACGAAAGAAGGGAAGAAAAAAAGAAACAGGAAAAGCTGCGCCGCGTGGAACAGCAGGTGATGCACGCGATGGATGTACTGCCGAAATTTAGAAGCGATGCGATCGGACGGCTGCTGAAAAAGAAAATGAAGGTGGTAAAATCCATGGAACGCCGCTACGAAAAGGAGGCGGAAGAACAAACAAAATTGCCGGAAAGCGAGGAGGCAATATTTTTTAAATTAGGCGATGTTCAAATGCCTGCAAAAAAAACAGTGTTGGAATATTCGCTTGAGGAACTGATTGCAGCAGATGGTTTAGAGCATAATATTTTGGCGAAAGATCTTTTTCTTCGCGTGAAAGGAGGAGAAAAAGTATGTATTATCGGTGCGAACGGCTCAGGAAAAACAACGCTTTTGCGTCAAATTTCTTCGGTGCTGCTTGCGCGAAAAGACCTTAAAGTATGTTATATGCCGCAGGATTATGGGGAATTGCTTGATCTAAAGAAAACACCGGTAGAATATTTATCTGTAACAGGCGACCACAAGGAACTTACACAGATACGCACCTATCTCGGCTCTTTAAAATTTACGGCGGACGAGATGGCGCACCCGGTTGCAGAACTTTCCGGCGGTCAAAAAGCAAAAGTATTATTGCTGTATATAAGTTTATCCGGCGCGGATGTTTTGCTGCTTGACGAACCGACGCGCAATTTTTCACCGCTGTCTGGACCTGTGATACGGCGTATGCTCAAAGAATATAACGGAGCGATAATAAGTATTTCCCACGATCGGAAATATATAAAAGAAATATGCAATACGATTTACAAGCTGACTTTAAACGGACTTTGCAAAGTGGAAAAAGAGGAGCTTCATTTGTAACAAAATATGCCATAAAAACAAGAAAGATACTCGACAATATTGTGAAAATATTATATAATAATCCGTAAGTGCTGCTGTATTATTAACACAAACAACGCTGCAAAGCAGATCATTTCAAAATTAAGGGAAAGATTGAAAATTTGAGTATTCCATCTCAGAAATTGCGACGCTGCGCATCCCGAAAATTTCAGCGGATTAGACTGCTGTTTGCGCGGCGAAAACAGGAGAAAACTTAGAATCATTGAATATCTGACAATAAGGTTCCAAGGTTTATCATGAATTGTTTGTGCCGCCGTGCGGGATGTTTGAAAAGTTGTTTTATGTGGGGAGAGCAGCGCGGAAAAGTAGTTTTTGTCTGCATAGAATTGTTTATGCGAAAAACAGCAAATGTGGAAAATATTTCGCATTGCAGAAAAGGGGATTCATATGGAAAAACTGTTGCTGAAAGCCTGTCAGAACGGGCAAAAAGGAGTTGTACTGGCATTCTTAAAAAAGGATGGACTCAATGTAAATGCTGTGGATGAATTTGGTCTTGCGCCGCTTCATTATGCATGCAAAAGGGGATATCGGGATATTGTAAAGCTGCTGCTTGATAAGGAGGCGGACGTCAATCAAATTTCAAATGAGAGCATGACTCCGCTGCATGCAGCATCCACTTCGGGAAATAAGGAAATTATTAAACTGTTGTTTGATGCTGGAGCTGATATTAACGCGACGGACAAAGCGGGGAAGACACCTTTAATTTACGCGATAGAGGTGAAAAAGGCGGAAGCAGCAAGATATTTAATTGAGCTTGGCGCGGATATTTCGATTATGGATAACCAGAATCATACTGCCATTGATTATGCAAATGCGTTAGGGCTTGTACAGCTTATTGACAGTATGTCGAAAGAGAATGCAGGAAATGCCGACGCTTATGGTAATACACCGCTTCATCAAGCGTGTTACAACGGACAGGGGGAGGTGGTGAAGGCGATGCTTGCCAAAGGCGGCATTGATATCAATGCGCGCAATGACGACAAGCAGACCCCTTTGTTTCTAGCGGTAGAGAAGGATAATCTTTTGATTGCGGAGCTTTTGCTTGAAGCGGGAGCCGATGTAAATATCAGCGGGGACGACGGCTGTGCGCCGCTTCATATTGCGGCGGGCAATATGAATGAAAGGCTTGTAAAACAGCTGCTTGCACAGGGTGCAAATATCAATGAGCGCAATGAGGATGGCGAGACGGCACTGATTATTGCGTCAAGGCGCGGAAGCAATTATATTGTCGGCGTTCTGCTGGAAAACGGTGCGAACGTTACCTATGCGGATATGCAGGAACATACAGCTCTCTATTATGCAACCGAGGCAGGTTACAACGATATTGTAGAAAAGCTTCTTATTGCAGGTGCGGAAGAATAAAGGGGGATAGAAAGCATGAATGTAAAAGAGCTAAAAAAGATGCTGGAGAATTCTCTTGGAAGCAACCGGGGAAAATACATACCATGGTGGACGTGCGAATTCGATAGAGAGATGTATCGGTACAATATATTTACAGAAGAGGAAGTTCAGGATGTGGAAGCCTGTCTTTCCGAGTGCAGCAAAGACGATATTGCAAGTACAGATTGCAGTTGGGGATTAAGTTTGTTTCATCTGCTTGTATGGCATAATTTTTACAATGCAGTTGAAAATATGTTTGGCGAAGGCGGTCTTGATCTCAATGTAAATATTGTGGACAGCCGGGGCAAAGAGCTGACTCCATTTTTGCTTGCATGCAGCCGGGGCAATTATGCGATGGCAAAGCTTTTGGCAGACCATGGAGCCGATGTGGCGCATTGCGACGCTGCCGGAAAGAATGCTTATCATTTTCTTGTACGCCCTTACATTGAGGGTTTTTCTAGCGGCTATGAATGCCAGCGGTACAGTATGGATCAGCGCGCCCGGATCGCGGATCTGATCGGGGACGGGATCAATGCGAAGAATGCGGCAGGTTTGACCCCGCTTCAGCTTTTGCTTGACGGGGAAAATGCAAGTTATTCCTGGGCATTGACTGATGTATTTTTGAAAAAAGGAGCAGACGTAAGCTGTGTTGATGAAAAGGGAAATACCCTTTTGATGAAAGCGATTCAAAAAGGACATTTAACGGCAGCTCTGCGGCTTGCAGAGAGCGGTGCTATGATAAATACACCAAATGCAGATGGAAAAACGCCGATGCAGGCTGCAAAAGATATGTATAACGAAGGGCTTTGCATTGCGATAAAGGATTACGGCGCAGAAGAACCTTGTGATGTTTCTATGGATATAAATAATTTAAGCCGACTTACAAGCAATGCATTTGCAGGTTTCTCCAACGATGAGAAGGATAAACTCAGTCTTGCGCTTTATCTTGCAAAAAAACTGATTGCAAAATTAGATCCAGATGATGACGACGATATGGAATGCCTGACCAATATTATGTACAGTGCGCTGTTGAATGATGATAAATGTCAGGTACTCGACTTTTGCAAAGAAGCCGATATTGATTTTACTATGCCGATTCACAGCGGCGGGAGCGTGTTCTGTATCAGAGATAAATGTCTTGGGGGCAATTACGGCGTAAAGACAATCAAGAAATTTATTGAACTTGGCGTGGATATGGATATGGCAGTTATTCAGGGAAAAACGCCAGCAAATATTGTGGCGTCCCAAGAACCAAGACATATGATGTTTCGCAGGGAAAAGGACGATTACTTTGAAAAAGCGGTCATGTTTTTTTCAAAGGAATCTATGGAACAGCTCGATAATTCCGGCGTCTCAGCCGTTCACCAGGCGGCGCAGAGAGGGCATCTTGAAATGCTTAAGGTGATGATTGAAAAGGGCGTGGACGTCAATGTTACACAGGACGCGCCGGCAGAAGCAGGAAATACGCCGCTTCACTGTGCTTGTATGTACGGGCATGGAGATATTGTAAAACTGTTGGAAGAATCCGGTGCAGACAGCGCGCTGCAAAATATAAAAGGAGAACTTCCGGCACATTATGCTGTGATGAAAAAGCAGTTTGGCGGCGACTTAGAGTCCAAGGCGAGAGCCACCGTCTTAAAGGAGTTAAAAACATTGGACGGTGCAAGAAACGACGGTGTAACGCCGCTGATGCTGCTTCAGTTTTTGGGCATCAATACTGTGATTGATCTGCTTCCAATCTTTTTGGAAAGAGGCGTAAATGTCAATGCCACAGACAACCGAGGGCGTACAGCATTGATCCTTCAAACGGAAAATATGTGCTTTAAAGATATTGTAAAAGGACTTGTAAAGGCTGGAGCGGATATCAATGTGTCGGACAATCAGGGAAACACAGCTCTGTATTATGCGTTAAGGTACGGCAACCAGGAAGTCGCACGTTTTTTGATTAAAAAGGGTGCGGACTATAATCATACAAACAACAAAGGCGAAAGCCCAGTACAGATTGCAGTGGAGAAAGGCTATGATACTGTGCTGGAGCTGATGACAGATATTCAGTAAGAAAGTTGATAAAAGATAAAAAAATAAATTGGCGTTATATAAAAATACTGCCGAGATTAAAAAAAATATATCGTCTTTGGAATATTCCAAAGACGATATATTTTTTAGAATATTTATGGATAAGAAGAAATACAAAAAGAAATTGTATCAGAAATAAAGAAAGAAAAATATGTCGTTTGCCGAATATTAGAGAATATTCCGAAAACGATATACTTTTTTTAGAATATTTATGGATAAGAAAAAGAAACACAAAAAGAAATTGTATCAGAAATAAAGAAAGAAAAATATGTCGTTTGCCGAATA
>CAMUAR010000102.1 GCA_947086895.1 uncultured Lachnospiraceae bacterium
CAGACCCGTGCAGTGGAATTATGCCGCAGGTGCGGCGCACGGGTCGCGCGGTGAGCAGGAGAAAAAGCATTCCTGCTCAATTTGAGAAGACAGACCCGTGCAGTGGAATTATGCCGCTCGCGCGGCGCACGGGTCGCGCGGCGAGCAGGAGAAAAAGCATTCCTGCTCGATTTGAGAAGACAGACCCGTGCAGTGGAATTATGCCGCTCGCGCGGCGCACGGGTCGCGCGGCGAGCAGGGAAGATAAAACTTCCCTACTCGATTTTGTGATCTGGCAGAAAGAAGCAGCTCTGTCGATTCCCTTGGCAGGCAGCAAGAATCACCTGCCTTTCGGCATAAGGAGCATCAAATATTTCAGCAGCCGAATAATTTTGCTGTCTGAGCCATTCGATCTGCAATTTGAACTCCAAATGGACATCTTTTTTCACAACTTTTGCAGCCTACGCATGCCAAAGCTGTAGTACCGAGTGATTTGTAGTGGGACTTCACGCTCTCAGGAACCTCTGGCTGCTGGACTGCAAGATCATAAAATTTATTTATCATAGCAATATCAATATTCATTGGACAAGGTTTGCAATGCCCACAGTAAGTACATTGCCCTGTATAAGAATGCAGCGGAGCGGACGCAATCACAGAAGCATAATCTTTTTCATTGTCGTCAGCTGTCTCATAAGATACCGCTGCATCTACCTGCTCTTTGGTATCGTAACCGCAGAGAATAGAACAAACCCCAGGTCTGGTTAATGCATAGTGAATGCACTGCAATGGGGTGAATGCTGTTCCGAAAGGAGAGGTTTTGGCATCAAACAGCCTTCCGCCTAAAAAACCTTTCATAACTGTGATTCCGACTTCCTTTTCCTCGCACATTCGATAAAGTTCCGCTCTTTCGGAATCAATACCAGAAAGTGCTGCATCATAATCTTCAAACATAGAATCAAGGTTTTCCGTTGCTGGTTTCATATCAAAAGCCGGATTGACAGAAAAAAGAATCATCTCAATAAACCCGGTTTCTACTGCCATTTTGGCAATTCTTGGATTATGTGTAGAAAGACCAATGTGACGAATCACTCCTTTGTTATGTAAGTCGTGTACATACTTGATGTAATCTGTGTTCATGCAGATATCCCAATCTTCCTGCGCATCAATATAATGTATCATTCCAAGATCAATATAATCGGTCTGCATTCTTTTAAGAATATCTTCAAAAGCAGGAGCAACATATTTGATATCTCTTGTTCGCACATACTGACCATTTTGATAAGTAGAGCCAATATGCCCCTGCACAATCCAGTTTTCGCGATTTCCTGCCATCGCCTTTCCGATAATATCTCTGGACTTTGGATCTGGCATCCAGCAGTCCACGATATTAATACCCTTTTCACCCGCATAACGCAGCAATTCTACAGAATCAGCCTCATCATGCCGTTCCAGCCATTCGCCGCCAAAACCGATCTCGCTGACCATAAGCCCTGTTTTTCCAAGTTTTCTGTATTGCATAGTCCCTCTCATTCCGCCGCGTAAGCGGCATTTTAATCTGTTTCACCATAACTATTTTATCATAAGAATCTATTGGAGTCATCTTTATTTTACATTTCAGATGATACCTGCGCCAGTTCGCGCTTGACAGCAAACTGTATTAGTTATATAATACGGTTATAGAGCTGTATTATATAACTAATACAGTTGGAGTGTGTGAGATGATATCATTTGAAGATTTTATGTTTGTTGACGGCTGTCCCATTTATTTGCAGATTATTCAGTATATCAAGCGCGGCATTGCTTCTGAAACAATACATAACGGGGAGGAAGCGCCTTCCAGAAGAGCGCTGTCCGCGCTGCTTGGCGTAAATCCAAATACCATACAAAAAGCGTATCATAATCTGGAGGAAGAAGGGATTCTGACTTCCCGCTCAGGAGCCAAAAGTTATTTATGCGCAGACCAAAAAACAGTGGAGCGCATTCGCAGAGAACTGCTTATAGGAGATACAAAAGAATGGGTGAACGCGATGAAACAATTAAATATATCAAAAGAAGAAGCATTTTCTTTGGCAGAAAATATTTGGACAGCGAAAGAGTTATAAAAAGATAAAAGATTATATAAAATAATAATAATTTGAAAGAAAAATAAAACTGCAAGCAAAGGCTGTACTTGCTGCGATTTTGTTTCACAAAGATAAACGCCGCAGAAACAGCAGAATGTGAGGAAAAAATGGAAGAAAAGTATAATTATAGATCGATTTTATCTTTCTTTGCATTGCTTGCCAGAGGAAGCATATATAAAATACTGGCAATTTTCACAGTTCTGGCAGCGGCAGAAATAATATCGTTTTACAGATGTTTAAAAGGCGGACGTGTGGAAGGTTTTCAGGGAATATTAGAAGGCAGTATAATTCCGATTTCAGCAGTTTTCCTGACAGCTCTTAGCGTGTTGTTTTTTGTCCTTGCATGGATGGAAGGCACAATTCGCACGAAAAGCAAAAACATTTTAATGCGGCTGAAATTATCCAAAATGCAGATTTTTTTTGTTCAGTCAATTTATCATTTATGTTGTTTTATTATGCTGTTTGTATTGCAGATATGGATTGTTATTTTTATGTTTTTCTTGTTTCGACAGGAATTTTATACGGAAAACATTTCTGAACAAAGTTTGTTTGTCGTATTTTATAGCAACGATTTTCTTCATTGCCTGCTGCCATTGCAGGAAGCGGGCAAGTGGCTGCGCAATATTCTTTTATTGATTGCATTCAGTATGCAGGCGGCGCGCGGTATTCAAAGAAAAAATATAATTCTTCCTGCGCTGCTGTTTGCCATAACAGTATCTTGGTTTGTTCATCCGATCGGTACTTATTCATCTGAAATTGTATGCGGTATTATTTATTTGGCTGTTATTATAATAAGTGTGCAGCAAAGCGCAAAAGAACCGGTTATATAATTTTTAGGACGATAAAAAATACAGATAAAAGTTTGAAGCCAAAACCTTTTTGGTTATTTTTTCAGACACATCCTAAAAAAAGCTTAAAAATGCCGTTTATGCGGCAGATTGTGAGGAAATAATGGTCTTTTATAAATTTAAAGATCCTGCCAAATATTTTCCGCCGGGATATGCTTATGAAAATGAATGGAAAACAGTAAAATTTTTGTGGATTGTTGGAGCAGGATTCAGCCTTCAATATTTTGCAGACTTATATACAGCAGTAAATCAGTTATACAGTTATCAAAACAATAGAAGAGTATTAAATATACATGCGGTTGCACCAACGTTTTTGGAATTGATTGCCGGGCATTGGATTTTTTATATACCTTTGTTTTTATTTTTGATATTGATGATAGCGTTCCATTATTTTTATTATTACAATAATACAAAAAGTATTTATCTGATGCGTCGTCTGCCGGGTGCTGTATTGTTAAAAAGCTGCGCACAAGCCTCTGTCCTTGGAATTTGTATCACTTTAATATCATGGATTGTTTTGTACTTTTTATATTGTGGAATTTATTTTATGGTAATACCTAAAAAATGCCTGCCATAAAAATAAGAAGTCCATTTTAGAGGAAAAGCAAATTCAAACGTTATACCTATATAGTACCTCAGGCAAGTGTGTATACCCGCATAAAAAACGCTTTTGTATGGAGGATTTTTATGTTAGAAATAAATATATCACGAAAAATTTATTATAATAAAAGCGGCGGCACAGAAGCTTTAAAGCAGGTTTATTTACAAGTGAAACCAGGAGAAATTATTGGACTTTTCGGGGAAAACGGCGCAGGAAAAACAACGCTCTTAAAAAGTATTCTTGGATTTGAACATTATGATGGACAGATTCTTCTCGATGGAGAAAAGATTGGGAAAAGCAATATTGCCAGACTATCTTTCGCCACCTGCGAGCATTCTTTTTTTTCAAATCTTACTCCCGAAGCACACAAAGAATTTTATCAGATGCATTTTAAAACATTCCGGGAAAAAAGATTTGAAGCATTGATGAAATTTTTTGAACTGCCGACGAAAAAAACTCTAAAAAATTATTCTGTTGGACAGAAAAATCAATTTGAAGTAATTATGGCATTATGTCAAGGCGCAGATTATATTTTGATGGATGAACCGTTTGCAGGCAATGATATCTTTAACCGAACAGACTTTTATAAGGTGCTTTTGGGAATATTGGAACCGACAGAGACCATTATTTTATCCACCCATTTAATTGAAGAAGTAGAACATTTTATCAGCCGCGCCATTTTGCTTAACCATGGAAAACTTGTGGGGGATATTTCTATAATGGAACTGGAAGAACAGGAAAAAAATTTGATAAATTACATGAAAGAAACTTATAATTACAATCCTTTTCATGTAAAAGAAATATTAGATGCGCTTAGCGAAAAAGAATAAGAGTACTGTCTTTTGAAAAACTTGTAACGCACTGTTATTTTTTATAATACAGAGAAATTTGTTGATTGTAAGTCTTAACGCAAAAGGGGGGAATTTATTTGAAGAAAAGTTTGATAATCGCTTTTATTTTTACAATATCAGCATTGATTTCCATACCTTTTGCGCTGTTGAAAGTAAATGCGGGAAAAAATAAAATTACGATTACGGAAGAAGTTTTGCGCGGTGATCCAGCGATTGCGGCGGGAATTACACTGCGGGTTCGTTCTCATTGGAACAGACATTTACTTTGGGAAACAGAATACATTGTAGGAAGCAAAGAGAGTTCTCAAAGTAAGTTTACTTTTTCGGAAAAGGAAGTTTCGTGGGGAAGAGACGGAATTGTAACAGCAGGGATATCATTTCCAACCGGAAATCATTTTTATGGAAATACTGACAAGTTAGGTCTGGATTTCGACGAAATACCATTTTCAGAAATTGTTCGGGCAGCCGCAGAAAAAATTGATAATGGAAGCAGCCAATACAGTGAAACTGTTCAAATCAAAGATTTTTATACGTATTATCCGATTCTATTTAAAATTACAGGGCAATCTGCTCATTATCTGAGGGAACATAACGAGGAACGCGAGTATTTGACCAAATATTTTCATATTCTTACAGGAGAAGATCGTCTAAATATTACAGTAAAGAAGGATGAAAAAAATGAGATTTTTTCCTTTGAGGGAGAAATTATTTCGGAGAAAGGGAAATTTTCTATTACAGATACACAAACAATTGGAAAGAATGGTATTTACTATATTTATTGTTTGACGGATACAGAGACGATGGAGGGCGTAGACCGTGGGCAAAATACAGGAATCTTTTATTTTCCATTTGAGGAGGAACAAGATTTCTGGAAAATTGACTGTACAGAAGTAGAAAAACTCTGCGAATTTCCATACGACTTTACACCGCTGGAAATAATGATAGATCAAGAGCAAGAAACTTTGCTTGTCGCAGCAAGAAAAGGCGAAGACTATAGATTTTTTGTTTACCAGCAAACAGGAAAAGAGCTGATTTTGAAACAGGAACTTCCAATCGGTCAAAAGGAAGAGTTTCTTTTTGACAAGAATGCTGGTCTGTCAGAATCTTTTTCTAAAGGAGAAGCAGAATATCCAAATGAAAAAGAGAAAGATATTATGATACCGCAGCTTTGCCAGATGATTCAAAAGGACAACAACATTTTAATTACATGGAACAATGGTTGGTTTTCTTTTTTGACCCAAGAAGAAAATAAGTATCAGATTTGGTGTGAAGCGAAGTTTCCAGATATCGGAGCAGAAAAAGAAAATAAGGAAATACCTTTTTCATGGGAACATACCTGTATTTTTGACGGAGAAAGACTTGTTCTTGCCGCATTTGAAAATTGGTACAGCCTGAATATTGTGCTGGCGGCTTATCAAAAAGAGAAAGAAGTTTATGTAGGTCTCTATCGGCACAGTGCGGAAGATATCACAGCAAAGAAGGATATAAAAGGGAAAATGGAGCCTCAGGGAGCAAGAGTATCGAAACCGCACAGCGAATGGTATTGGGACAGAACAGGAAAGCTTGTAGAACCGCTGGAAATAATGGTCAAATAGTTATAGCAGAGTTATAGTGTTGATTTTGTATTTCTTATTTATTGATTCTTTATTTATAATATATTATAATTTAACTTAGTTATAACTATTTAATATTATCCATGCCAAAAAGCGAAGGATTCTGACTACTTACAAAAATGGTGAGACTGGTGAGCCATGATGTAAGATATGAGTATGCTATCACTTATCACAGGATAGAACTTATAGTTCTATACAAAGACATGTCGTTATTTATATAATTCTATTCTATTAAATAATAAATATTTTATACATCAATTGCTTTTTTGGATACAACTATAGATATTCAATTTGCAAAAAATAAATGTGTTTATAGAAAGCAGAAAGTAAAAAAATGGAAGATTTACAAATTATATCTGACTGTATGGAAGAAATTAAAAGTTTTGCCAAGACAAATAATAATGAAATCAGTTTATTTGTTGTTCAGGATATTATAAAGAGTAAGAAAGCTAGGATTGATGAAGATTTATTGAACAAAGCAGTGGATCAGCTGCAAGAACAAGGCATACAGCTTCTTCCACTAGATACAGATGAAGGATGAGTGGCCAGAAGGATTTTTTGATGAATGGGATAATGCGCTTTTGGAATTGATGTAGGAGAGGTAGAGAATTGTTGCACTAAGAATTCAAGATACAAGATATTAGATGCAGATTCATTTAAATTTTTGGTAGCTTGTATTTGATTTTTTTGCAACAGTTTTTTCAAAATACAGAACTGATAGTTGAACAGTAGAATATGAGGAAAAATGATAGCCGTAATTAATGATATCTCATTTCAATATCCATTTGCAACAAAGGAATGTGCAATGGAATATATGCATAAATTTCTTGATATCTGTAAACGAATTGAAAAAAAGGAAGTAACCAATATCTACGAGATAAAAACAGGATTTATAGATGTACAATAAGAAATAACTCCCGGTTTTAAATTAATTCAATTATTGCAAAACTTCGAGACAAGAGAAGAAAGAACATTTTTGCTTAGCATATTAACCAATCGAGGAACTTATCGCTCAGAAGAGGGAAATCCTTGCCAGATTGACGGAAAACAATCTTTGGTATGTACTTATGCGGTAAACAATATATTGATAAGTTTGTTATCACATACGTTGTTTGAGACTCCTGTTGTAAAAGCAATTATTACAGGAGAAGCAGTAGATATAAGGAATCTTTCGAAAGAGGAACATATAGATTATTATAGAAAGGATTTAGGAATTAGAAGATACGCTGCAAATGATAAAAAACATAAAAAAGACAGAGATAATCCGTATGGAAAAGGAAAAATTGGAAGCAGAATGGATTTACATAAGGAAGAAGCACAGGATTTATTGAATAAAGCAGTTGAGATTAAGGGAAGATTATATGCAAAGAAAAATGGTTATTATTATGCTTTTCAAAATGAAAGAGATATAGATTATCATGGATATAGAGCAGATGATTTAGGAGATGATATTAAGCGGCAATTAGATAAAATTTTTTTGTGACACTAAAAGTATAGAAAAATAAGTGAAATTTATAGATTTATATTTCCAGCAAATATTATGATTTGAAGCCAATTTATAATAAATTGTATTATATGGACAATCATAAAGCGATACTTGAATCTGCAACTCAAGCATCGCTTTATTGTTATTTGACGGAAAATCCTTTATGATTTTATTGTAACCAAGCAAAACACAGTCCTATGTATATTATAGAATTTCACTGTGGAATCTAAGTTTTGTAAAAAGACCCCAAAATGGTTTTTCACACATTATCAAAAAGGAGGATCAAAAAATGTTTGATGTAAAGATGGTAGCCGCAAAGCTTCGTGAAGCCAGAATTAAAAAGAATATGACGCAAAATAATTTAGCCGATGAGCTTGGAATCAGTTTTCAGGCAGTCTCAAATTGGGAAAGAGGAAATTCGCTTCCTGATATTTCAAAGTATGAAGATCTATGCCAGATTTTGGATATTGATTTGGAATATCTGCTTGGTATAAGTACAGATACACAAACCGTAAGCAAATTGCTTGATCGCAGAAAAAAAGAGATCTCTGTTCCAATTACAATAAAAGAGATTGCGCCGGTGATTCCATTGGTTCCGCCAAATGAATTAAAAGAGGTAGTTGAGGACAGTATAGATAAGGCAGATATAACAATAGGCGAGTTTAGTATGATGGCGCCGTTTTTGGATGAAGAAACAATAAACAAATTGTCGGAGAATATCGCAGCGACAAATATATCAGAGCTGACCAGCATTGCGCCATT
>CAMUAR010000103.1 GCA_947086895.1 uncultured Lachnospiraceae bacterium
GGAATATAGTGGTTGTTCATGATGTAATTCCTCAAAGCTATCAGCAGCACTTATTTATTCTTCATTAAATCTGCGAATAATCTCCCAGTTTAGCGGTGAAATCAATACCTCATTTTCCATATCGCGTGACATTTCTATTGTGGAAATGGTATTTTTTAATATCAATTTTTTGTATTTCGCGTTATCCACATCTTCTACTACTGCTTCTGTCAGCGAATCTTTATATTCTTTGAAGCAGCTTTTACAGCACAATATTTTTACATATTTCTCACTTTGGTTGTGTTTTGCTTTCAGCATCGCCACCAGAAAATTCTTGTTTTCAAGCCTGTGGATATTTGCTTCCTCCAAATCCAGGGTTGGTATCAGCCTGCAAATCGGGCAATGGCTGTTATATGACATTTCTCCTGTCAAAAGATCCATCGTCTGTTGCAGATTAAATTCTTCCTCCAGATCAAAGTCTTCCAGATCAAGGTCTTCAAAAAGAAATTTGACATTCTGCCTGCGCCGCATTAAAAATTTATGGTACATATCTATTTTCATCGTTTTTATATTGCCTGTCTTAATGAAATTTTCAATATAGCTGCAAATCTCTTCCTTGTAACTCAAATCTTTAAAAACTTTTGACAGGACTTCCCGTTCATTATCATAAGTGGTATAAATCAGCAGGTATTTCTTTCCCTCTTCTGGCACTGCTCCCATTTCCTTAAATTTGCCGTCTGCTGACAGATGGACGCGCAGACCCGATTTGTCGTTTAAATTTGTCGCATAACCAATAAACTTTTTCTTGTTATTTTCTGCGGGAATCACATTGATTTTTATAAATACATCTTCCTTCTCGATTAACAGTTTTACAAAATCAATCAGTGAGGATACATCCGATTTCTGCTCCTCAAAATCTATCTGTTTAATGGTAATTCTCCCGATGGCATCTACATGTTCATATTCCGCCAGCCACTTAAAAACATCTTTTAATTCGGATAGCTTCATTTCCTGGACAGTGCAGTCTCTGATAGGGATACGTGTAAAATCTTCATCCTTTCCTCCATAATAACCATTCACTCCATTTTTTTCTGTTATTAATGTTTTATACTTATCCACATAATTTCTTGCAATTTTAAATTTATCAAAGGAAGACATATACTTTTCGAAAATTTGATCTAAATAAATATATTTAAAACTTCCCTCCTCTTTACAGGATTTTTTTTCATTACTTGTTAATTTGAAATGTATGGGTAAGTTATGTATAAACAATAAGTCGTCTTGATATTTCTCCTTTGTCTTTATTACACCGACATATATTTTTTTATAAGCAATCCATTCTAGGAGCTGTAACATATAATCGTCAGATAATTGGAGGTTCTTCGCTTTGGAATACTCATTTTTTACACGCTCCCAATAAACTGCTCTATAAGCTGATATCTTATACTGAATAGTACCAATGAAAGGCTGTATAAGCTGTTTCAATTCTCCATATGCATATTCAAATTCTTCTGCTTTTTTTTCATAATCAGAATCAGACGACATACCTCCAAACAACCAGTCTCTTATAATATCGTCTGTATAATTCCCCATAAGGTCAAAATCGTTGCTCACCTTATAACGTGCGATCAACTGCTTCATAAATATGCGGTCTTCTTTCTCCAGTGTTTCCAAATACTTCTGAATCTCGGCAAATCCACTGCCGCCTATTCTGCGTTCGATCAGCTCCTTAACGCCTGTTAAAAAAGGAAGCTTTCCCAACTCTTGCGTGATCCATATTTCCTTTTTTTCCTCACTCTGGTCAAATATCACCTCGCATAAATTTTTAATCCCAGATGTCAATTTCTCATAGCCCTCGGAATCAGATAAAACAATATCACTATTGTTTTCTGGATGGAGATACCTTTTATATATTCGAAACAGCGCTTTTAAATTGTTCTGATCCGAACTTATCGGGCGATTTTTCCGTATCTCCTTATCGATGATCTCGTCCTCTTCTTTTAATATATATCTGCATCCGTCGCCAAAACACCAATCGCTGATAGAATCTTGTATGCACTCTACTAACTGGTCATCAAATATTTGACCTCGTTCCTCTCGAAATATCCACAATAACTGACACAGGATATCGAGGCATACCTCATCTTTAGCAAGAATCTTGCATAAAGTCTCTGCTGATTTTTTTCCTTTTTCTATTATACTTTTCAAAATTTCTGGATCTTGTTCTTTCTCGCGTTCAAGCCCGGATCTTGAAGAATTGATTGCAGTTGTATTGACCAGGCAGCCTGTTTTTTTGCCAAGCAGCGATCTTTGCGGATCATAGGTTCCGATAAAGTAAGTCGCATACAGCCTGTCCTCCACTTCCTGCTGTTTCTGGTTGTATTCAAACGCGACCGAAATCTGCTGATCCGTATAGTGGAAGATGATATATTTAAAATGTCCTTTTATTTCTGCTATTTTAACATCATCCATACATACCGTTGTTTCCGTTGCCTTGATGTTAAGTACTGCGCCGTCCTGCCCTTCTTTCTTAAGTTCCAAACATTTGATACTGTTTTCGTATTTCCGGTTCTCTCCTCTCAGCTCGGTGAAAAATAACGATCTCGTGTCAAACACCATTTCATCATCCTTCCCATTAAAAAAGAACCTGTCAAAATTTCTGTCGTTTTCCTTATATACCTCGTCGATCAGATCCGCTAATTTTCTCGTATTAAATCCTGCATGTTTTAAATTCTGGCTGTCCCCATGACAGGTAAAGGTAAACGATAATGACGTCTGCTTTTTTTGCCGTTCTTTTTTCGGCTCGGTAATCTGTACTTCATCTAGTATCTTGCCATCCGCCGACGCATGGATCTGAATGGAAATATTACTGTCTATTTCCAGTTCATCTGCAAAACAAAGCAGCGATTTAATGCCGATTCCATACATTCCCTCCTGGCCTTTTTCTGCTGACTTGTCGGAATTGCCTTTTGTACAAAAGCCGTAAATATTTAACAGGCAAAAGCCCTCGTCAGGATACGTACACGTCACTTTATATACGCCATTTTCTTTTTTTGCTACGGCTACCGTCATTTTCGGATTTTTAATTTGATCTGATTTCCACACAATATCATTTGCATTCTGAACGATTTCATAAAAATATCCTTCTTTATACTTTGTCAGGTCATCCCTGTGTTTGGCTTGGTTCCTCGATTTCACGCATCCATTCACAGTTGTTTTCAAATCCCTAGACGTAATCTTAATAAACGCATCGTAAAAATCAGGCTTTTCCCCATTGTGCAGCAGATATTCATCCGCCTGTTTGATAAATGTTTTTACCGATAAATCGGCATCTATTTCACCTCTTTGGATCGCATCGATAATCTTCTGTGCTTTGATCTCTTCCTCTTTATTCATCTCTATTCTCCATTTTACAATTTATGATCTGCTTGTCCTTATTACGATAAAAGACACCGGAATATTCCTGTTCAGGCTCCGCTTGTTCTAATGCCCCCTGCATCTTCTTAATGCATCCTTCCATTAAAACATACCGTTCCTCTTCCTCTTTTTTTCTCAGAGTACGCAGAATTTCTTTTGAAAAATCGAACTTCATCTCCTGAACGTTCTCTTCTGCTTCCGCTATGTCTTCTGTTTCTGTTTCCGCTTTATCAATCGCTTTTGTTTTTGCTTTATTATATATTTCGTTAAAAAAATCCTCCGGTCTGTAGTCCTTTCCCCAAAAAGATAACGTATTGCACAGCCAAAGATAGTACTCTATATATTCTTCCAGCTTTCTGCCAAACGCTCTCATCGTTTCGGTATGTCCTTCCATAGCTTTTCGATAGGTACGATCCAAACTCTTGATCGTTTCCATATGTTTTCCTATCTCTTCCTGTGCAACTTCTGTCATCAAAATGCCAATCGTTTCTTCCAGGCTTTTTTCTTTCACTTTGTTCGTAATGTCATCATCCTCTATATCTTCTACTATTTCTTGAATCTGATCACATGCCTTTGCATATGTAAAGTAATCCTTAAGGTCTTTTTTCATATTTTCCATGTAAAAATGGTTACTGAGTTCGCCAAACACAGCCTGTGCCTGCTTGATGACTCTCTTCCTATATTCAGGATGAAATAAAACTGTATTTCTGACCGGCATATAATCGATCGTTTTGTTTATTTTATTCACAGCATAATAAAGCATTCGATTCGTAACAAAATCCAGTTGTCCTTCAACCGCTTCATTAATCAGAAAAATCATTTTATTTTTTATTGTTCGTTTTTCACCGTCTTCCCTGATCAGTTCGTCCGCCCGTTCGATCCGTCCAAATCTTTGCTCTAACTCATTACTTGAAAATGGAAGTTCATAATGAACCACAGCATGAAATTCACCCAAATTTAATCCTGTACTGCCGCTTTTACTTGTAATGACCAATACGCCTTTCTTCCCGCTGCGTATATGTTCTCTCATCATAAAGATCAAAATATCTTTGTTTGTCTGATGATTTTTAATCTCAGCAATCCCGCTATGCAGTTTGCCTACCATCAGATCATCCGATGCATACCCGGATATTCTTTCATAAACCAGATCTACTGCGCCTTTGGTTTCACAAAAGATAATAAAAGAATCCTTTTTATTTTCTTTATAAACAATCTCAACCAATTTTTCTAATTTATAATTTTTTTCAATATGGTGATCCCTGCCTTCATCTATCTCACTTGCCTTCGCCGCCAGAAGCTGGTCATCCTGATCGGCATAGATTGCAGAAAAAAATCCTTTTTTATCATATATTTTTTCAAACCATTTCTGGCGCCTCTGATCTCTTTTACATTCTACAAATTTAATCTGACGATTGATCTTTATATTTTCAAAAATATGTTCCTTGAAATTGCAGACAAAGAAATCATCTTCTGAAACATTCTCATTCTTATGCTCCTTTTCGATTGGATTTATTTCGTTTCGGATGTAATTCCAGTCTCCTAATATAACATTCATTTGTACTTCGTAGTCTCTAAACGTTCTCACTCCATTGCTGTTTACAACAATCGGCGTTGCTGACAGAAGCAACACTTTTTTTGCTCTTACCTCTTTATAATTGTCAAAACAGCTATGGCATTCGTCGATCACAACCAAATCCCACCAATCCCGCCTATCTTTCCCATAATTTAATAAGGATTTTTTTAACTGCTGTGTACCATCATCCTCTTCGCCGCCTATATTTCCTGAAATATAGATCTTTGGAACTCCTCCCCGATATCCCTTCTTCATCAATACCCTGCCATGATCTGATTGATTGATCACAACAGATTCCCTTCCAAGCTGTCTTAAAATATCCGAATGCCAGTCTTCTCTTTTATTATAAGGACATATAATTAATATTGCCGCCTGCTTTTGAGCATTTATTTGTTCCTGAATTACCTGCTGTATTGTAAAAATACCGGCAACCGTCTTTCCGGTTCCGACCTCATCCAACACCATAGAGGCACGATGTTTCATTACCTGCCTGGCAGCCATCGTTTGCTGTTCATAATATTTCAGATTTAAAACTGGCTGGTCGCCATTCCAAAACACATCCAGTACCGATTGCTTTTCTTTTTTATAAAATCTTTTGTCGTCGTATCGACTGGTTTCGTTTTCATTTTTGACCTTTTTAAATTCTTCTCCAAGGATTTTACATATTTTTTCATAGGTATGTTTATTTTTCATACTTTTTAAATAATCCAAATTATATCGAAAGCAATCTTCGATTGTGATATCTGTCTTACGAAATGCCTCCGTTTTCAGTTTTTCCCAGTTCCACCCATTTTTTCTGATCGTTTGAGCTACTAGAGACACTATTTCCCACTGACGGTACATAACTGCATAAAATAATTTCTCAATCTCATTTTCAAAAGACTCCTTTTCAAAATAATGTTTCATCTCAATCTCAGCCATATTCCACCTCATTTTGTATCCATATCATCCATGTGTCCGTTTCTTGCATTTTTCGCTTTCTGCGCTTTCGCGTTTTCCTGTATCGCAAGAATTTCTTCCATCGCGGAAACGATTGGCTGTGCCATCTGGCTCGCCAATTCCCATAAGTTTCTCTCTTCCTGTTTTTGCCTTTGACGCACCTGTACTGCTTCTAAATACTGCATAAGTTCCTTGTCAAAATCACACGCACGTTCCTCTTCGCCCTGCTGTTTCTTTTTCGGCTGCGGACAAATATCGTAATCCTGGCAGACGCGGTACAGTACGTTTTGCGGCACATACAGATTCCGGTTATTATTCAGCGGCAAAAGCAGATCCATGTTCTCCCATTTCTCAATATACTCTTTCCAAGAAGCTGCGCAGTCTGAAAAAGTATGCGATTTTCCGCCATAACCGGTTCGGATACTGCTCAGTGATACAGACTCTACCAGGATCAGTATCCGCAGGACGGCAAAAAGGTTAAGCATATGCTTTGTATAATACAACACACACTGTTCATAAAACAACAACAAAGGTATCCGTATCAGCCCCTCAAACGCCACACGTACTTCCTCTGGCAGTAAGTCCTCTTGTACATCAACTTGAAAACGCGCATAAACCGGTTCCCGGCGAAGCTTCTGTTCAAATTCCCTTAAAAATATCTCATATAACGCCGTACTGTATAACAGTTCTAAAAAATCCCTGTTTTTTTTCCTCGCTTCCTCTTTTTCTTTCTCTTCTTCTATGATTGCCCACTCCTTTTCTTTCTTTGCTGCAATATAATACAAAAGCGCCTGTTCCATTTTTGCCTGGGCTTCCTGAATCAGCAAAAAAGGCAGGCATTCCTCTTCATTTACTTCCCAATCGCCAGGTATTTTGGACAATTCTTCCCCATATGCGGAGTCTATAAACGACTCTATATTCTTTTTCTGATCAAACATCAAACGCAGGTCAGCCGCCGGCAGATTAAAAATCGTATGCTTTAGATGATCCAGGATATTTTCTGCATGTCTTACCTTCACCGGCGCAGCAATCGCAAGATTGCTGACAAAAAGTCCCTTAAGAAAAGACAACTGCCCCGCATTGTGCTGCTTCTCATCACTTTTCACCATATATTTTCGTACCTGCGCATAGATTTCTTCTTTGTATTGTTTTACATTCGTTTGCATCTTTTACCCCTTCTGAAATCTTATATTTTTTTATTATAACATACCCGCAAACTTTCGTGTCACTATAACTGCCATATTTAACCAAAAAAAGAAAATGCCATGCATTCAGGCATTTTCTTTTTTCGTGCACATGCTCACATTTATTTTCGTCAGCGCGCCCCTTCTAATTCCTC
>CAMUAR010000104.1 GCA_947086895.1 uncultured Lachnospiraceae bacterium
AAGGGTGAAAAGCCTGTGTCGCAGAAAATGTTCCGGGCAATTTGATAAGGAGATGGTAAGGCGCTCTGCTTCGGCGGGGCGTTATTGTTGTGTGTGGAAATATGGAGGGATTTGTGATATTATAGTATTCAAGATGGTTTACTCTATCTAATCGAGGAAGGAGAATATGTTTATGAATGCTATAGCCTTTATAAATAATGATGTAGACAAACGCATCAATAAACATAAATATGGCAGTTACTTATATCATTATACATCAACAGCTACTCTACATAACATTTTGAAAAGTAAACAATTTTGGCTTGGAAATACAGCAACCATGAATGATAAGAAAGAAGTCAAATATTTTATTGAATTGTTGCAAGGAGCATTGGATGAAAACATTCCTTCAGACAAACTAAGCCAATGCGATAGTTTTTTTCAAAAGGTGTATGCACGTATAGATGATGAGTATCCCTATGCAATGTGTTTTTCGAGATTGGAGGATGATGCAGCACAGTGGGAAAGATATGCAGATAATGCAGAGGGAGTTTGCATTATTTTTAATACTAAGAATATCATGTGTGCATTTTATGAAGAATATCTTTTGTTTGGAGATGTGTATTATGATTTTGATATTAAGCAACATCAGCACTATAAAATCTTATATGATTATTTCGCTACAGGAAAATTGAATGGATTTAGCAATGAAACTGGTCAAATAGATAATGCCATAGCTTGCGGGTATTCCCATAAACATCGCAGTTTCAGAAGCGAACAAGAAATACGGGCGGTAACTTTATGGAATCATATTCCAAAATATGCAATGGTTGAAACAGAATGTGTTCGTGGAATCGTAAAAAAATTTCTGAAATTTGATATGGAGAAGCGTTGTACAGAAGTTGGTTTAACTTTTGAAAATTTATTTGAGGGGATTGTAATAGGACCTAAATCTGCACAGGATATTGGTAGTCTACAATCATTTGTTGAAGAGAAGGGATTTGCTACTTTAAAAGGAAAGATTAGTAAATCTGATTGTCCATTACGTTAAATAACCGCAGTAGTAAAAACCCTCAATTCTTACTACGTTTTTACTACGATTGACGGCTTCAACTTGCCACATTTTGCCCCGTTTTGCTCATTCTGTGATTTTTTTAACAATTATCTTTGAAAAAATAAATCTCGCAAAACGTGCCAAAACACGGCAAATCAACGCATTTTAGGAGGAATTTTTATTATGATTAAAATACTTTTCGTCTGCCACGGCAATATCTGCCGCAGCACTATGTGTGAGAGCTTTTTTACTTATTTAGTACAGCAAAAAGGTCTTTCGGATTTTTTTGTGATAAATTCTGCGGCAACCAGCCGCGAAGAAATCGGCAATCCGCCGCATTATGGCACGGTGCGTAAGCTGCACGAAAAGGGAATCCCGCTTGTGCCGCACCGTGCAGTTCAGATGACGGCGGATGATTATAAAAAGTATGATTATTTTATTGGGATGGACAGTGAGAATATTCGCAATATGCGCCGGATTGCGGGAGGAGACCCAGAAGAAAAAATTGTCAAGCTTTTATCTTTTGCAGAGATTTCGCGCGATGTTGCAGACCCATGGTACACAGGAGATTTTGAGGCGACATACCGTGATACAGTGGAAGGCTGCACAAAATTTTTGGAGTTTTTGGAAAGTACAGGAAAACTGTATAAATAAAGAAATGTTTATGCGGTTTCTGAGAAGGTATAAGTTAATTACTGTTTTTAAAAACTTTTTTCTTCTTTTTCAAAATTTAAATAAATGAAATCCTAAGTTTTTTAAATATAAAAATAAAAAGCTTGTGTATAAAATACAGAACAATATTCCCAAAACGACATATTTTATAATTAAGGAGGAATTCCTCCAGAGTTTTAACAAAACACTGAAAAATTATTTTTATTTAGAACAATTGTTTTGATAAATAAAAATTTTTCAGCAGCTTTTGTTTTGGAAAGGGGATATTGTTGTATGAAAGATAATAATGCTGCTTTGGTGCGGTTTTGCATTAATAAGATTGGAACGCCCTATGTAATGGGAACCAATGGCAGGATTTTTACAAAATCGATATATCGCGATTTGGTGAATCGAAATCCAGGAGGATGGTTTACAGAAGCAAGGCTGCCTGTAGTGCGGTCATGGTTTGGACGGGAAACCGCGGATTGCCATGGGCTGATTGAATGGTTTGTCAGAGAGCAGTCGGGGAAACCTTATGATATGGCAGCAGATGAAGTATTTCGCATAGCAAAAGAAAAAGGAGAGATTAAGACAATGCCAGAGATGATCGGCGTGTGTGTTCGATATCCGGGTCATGTCGGCGTGTATATTGGCGGAGGGTACGTAGTGGAAGCGAGGGGATTTGATTATGGCGTATGTCTTACCGCGCTGAAAAGTCGTCCTTGGACACATTGGTATAAGCATCCGCGCATCAAGTACGACAACAAGGCGATGTTGGCTCCAAGCCCGCAAAAAATTGGAAGAACAACAGACAAATATTCTGTTGTATGGCTGCAGCTTGCGTTAAACCGTCAGATTGCAGAAGGGATTATTGAGGGGAAGCCGCTTACTGTGGATGGAGTGTATGGCACAAGAACAGCTGTTTTAGCTGCTGCTTATTGGAAATATAAAGGATGGACAAAAGAAAACGAAGTATGGGGAGTCGGAAAAAGTACGATCAAAGCACTGCAAAAATGAGATAAATATTTTTATTGTAAAATAAAGCTGAATAATATAGGAAAATTTAATTTTTGATGATATATGATATTGCAGTTTGCAGGTTGATAAGGTAAACTAGGATAAGTATATAAAAAACGGAGGTCATAGGACTATGACAGAAGATTGGATCAAAGAAGCAGCAAAACAGATTCAAGAAAAATTATCTTATGTGGCAAAGCGAAATGCACACAAAGTGCCATATACAACAAAGAACGGTGTATTTGACGATTGGACAGATAATATTACCTGGTGGACAAATGGTTTTTGGGGCGGTATGATGTGGCAGCTCTATCATGTGACAAAAGATAAGCTGTATCAGGAAATTGCAAAAGAACTTGAAGAAAAGCTTGACCGCAATTTGATGGACCCAGAAGGAATGGATCATGACAGCGGTTTTAAATGGCTGCTGACTTCTGTCGCAAATTACCGCGAAACAGGAAATGAAGAATCACATCGCCGCGCATTGCTTGCCGCCTGCAATATGGCAGGACGCTTTAATCCAGCGGGAAATTATATCCGCGCCTGGAACGATTGGGGCAACAAGGAAAAAAGAGGAGAAAATGCAGGGGTTGCGATTATTGATTGTATGATGAATCTTCCTCTTTTGTATTGGGCGTCAGAACAGACAAAAGATCCAAGATTTTATCATATTGCAGTGCGTCATGCGGATACCGTGATCAAACATTTTCTGCGTGAAGATGGTTCGGTGATTCACATTGGAGAGTTTGATCCGTATACTGGAGAATTTTTACGTTCGGTCGGTGGTCAGGGATATGCGCATGGGTCGTCGTGGACGCGCGGTCAGGCGTGGGCGCTTTACGGATTTACTTTAAGCTATCTGCACACGAAAAAAGAAAAATATCTGGAATGCGCCGAGCGAATCGCGGGTTATTTTATGAAAAATATCCCGGAAAATGGATTGATTCCGGTAGATTTTTGCCAGCCGAAGGAATGTACTTGGGAGGATTCTACGGCAGCGGCAATCGCATCCTGCGGGTTGATTGAACTTGCGAAAGCGGTTGGTACAAAGGAGAAAAGTCCATATTACATAGCGGCAGTAAAAATGCTTCGCGCATTGTATGAGAACCGCTGTGACTGGTCGCTGGAAACCGATGCTATCATACAGAAATGCACGGCGGCATACCATGATAAGGAACATGAATTTACAATTATTTATGGGGATTATTATTTTATAGAAGCAATCTGGAAACTGACGGAACAGGAACTGTTTTTGTGGTAAAGGTTGAAAATTAAAATTTTTAATCTTGGAATTTGTGGTGTTATACATCTTGAAGTTCCGGCGTGTTTATGCGGCAGAATAAGAGAAAGTTTGAAAGAAAAATACGTTTAAACTCTTTATTAATGTAGTATTGCAGGTATGCTTGCACACTGCGCAGGTGTAAATGTGAAGATAAAAAAATTTGCTGAGGCAGAGATAAATTCAGCACTGTGCAAATGATAAAAGCATTGAATTCAAAAGAAATGATGAAAAAATATAAATCACAGATTATTTGATTAAACTTAATAAAATAGTTGTTAAATCAAATAGAAAACGCCTGAAATATTTTATTTATTCAGGCGTTTTTCTGGTTTCTTATGAAATTGTGTCCTATGAAACCAAAACGTTTCGCGAGGATCGCACTGCGGCGGAAAGGAATTATATCGCTGAAGCGACCCGCCGCCTGTTTAGCAGGATTCTTTTTTCTCTTATAAAAGCTTTTTTTGAAACACAAAATGTAAGAGTTTGTCGTTTTGCTTTTCCATGTACAGGTTATAAAAAAATTAAATTCGATCTTTTGTCTTTCATATCGTCAATTCAAACAAATTCTATCCCATTATTCTTATAAAAAATATACAAAAATCATAAATAAATATTGTTGGTTTTTAATAAAAACGTTTTTATACCTTGCAGTATCGTCAAATTGATGATATATTAAATGTGTAAAAACGTTTTTCTAAGAAAAAATGCACAAAGATTGTCATTGGTATGACAGTCGAGAGAGAAAAACAAGAAAGACCGCGTAAAAATAATTATGTTAGTTGTGCAATTTGACACAAGGGAATGGAGGTATTTATGAGAAAATCGAAAAAAGTATTGGGACTGATGCTTACTGCAGCAATGACCGCATCCATGTTCGCAGGCTGCGGTGGCGGGAATGATGACGAGAATCCGACTCCGACTACAGCGGGAAACCAGGGGGACACAAAGGTAACTCCGGCACCAGGTGGGGAGAACGACGGCGATGACGTGGAGCAGGAACCAGGTGGCAGCAAGCCGGCAAAAGAGCCGCTCTACAAATCTCTTGATCCGAACACCTCTGGTACTATTGATATTATGGTATGGTCCGGCGACAGTGTTTACTATGAAGATATCGGAAAGAAAACCTGGGATGCATCTGAGATTACAACGCAGAATGTGGCAGCAATCTACGCGATGGCGAAGGAATTTAACAAGTTATATCCAAATGTAAAAATCAATCTTTGGGCGAAGACCGACGACCCGAACAGCAACGATACAACTTGGGCGCAGGAACTTGAGAATTTCCGCGCGGAGCATGGAAAATACCCGGATATTTATGCGTCAAACGATCTGATTGGAGATACAAGCAAGGGGCTTGTAGCTGACCTTTCTGTATTTGCGGATGATGTACTTTATCAGTCCTTTAACGAGGCGGTTATGGCAACAATGTCCTACTATGGTTTCCAGGCAGCACTGCCACAGTTTATCCAGCCTTGGGGCGTTTTCGTGAACAAGGAACTGGCAGAGACAAACAATATAGAAGTTCCTAGCCCGCAGTGGACGATTGATGAGTACACGGAATTTGTAAATTCCGCGGACGGAACAAGCTTCTGGGGCTCGATGGATACGCCGCTCAGCTTTATCGGCACCGGCACGAACACCATCAGCGCGCAGATGGCAAATTACTCCGGCACGGGTGACCGCGTCAACATCGCATCCGATGAGGTGGCGGATCTGCTTTCTTACATACCAAAGTGGGCGAACTCGGCGATCTGGGTACAGAACGGCCTTGGCAACATTCCTACCGAAATCATGGATGACGGCTGGTGGTGGAGCCACCGCTTCTTCTGCCGCAATTACTGCCTGACCAACGACGGCGACCCGTGGATGATGGGTGCGGCGGCGGTTGCAAAGAACGAGGACGGCACTTATCCGGCGAACGCGGTAGAGTCAAACGACTGGGATATCTACCCGAGACCTGCCACCAACTACAAGGGCAATACGGTCGGAATCTGTGTTGACCCGATGTCCATCCACAATTACGCAATGGATGACGGCAACCCGGAGTGGAGCGATGCGGAGAAAGCAAAGCTTGAACTTGCTTACGCATTTGGTTCCTTCTGGTGCGGCTCGACCGAGTCCATGCAGGTAAGGGCGAACCAGCAGTACAGCGATAACGGTACATTAAGGACTTCATTAAACGATTCCTTCCCGCTTGTGACGGGCGATGCGTTTGATGAACAGATGAAGATCTGGTACTCGACCGACACGCACAAGAGATTTGGGGATGCGGATCTGATGCCGGGCTTCCAGTATATCGTAGAGCTTTGGGGAGATGGGCAGTTCTGGGATATCTCCGACAAGACCTACCCTTACTACATTATGGAGGACGGCGCACAGAAGCAGTGCCTGTATGAGTGGCTGAATGCAACACAGGAGGCAGTGGCAGGTGTCGGTACGGCGAATGCAAGCTGGCTTGACAATGTAAAGGCAAGGCTTTCCGACTGGAACACAGCGATCAATGCGCGCTTTGTCATTGCGGAAACAGAACTTAAAAAAGGTTTAAAGGAATATTACGGTTTGACCGACGAGGATTTCAAGTAATTCCACATTTAGGTATATAAAATTTCTTTCCAGGAGGGGGATGCAGGGGAATTTTCTCCGATCCCTGTCTGGGGGATGTCTGAAAACTTATTCTTATGCTTTGCATGTCTCAATTTACATGCTCTTTTTTATCTTATTCCGTCATCATAGTCCCCTCTTACAAATTGAGATGCACAACCCGAAGAAAGCAATTTTCAGACATACTCTAAGAAATATGAATAAAAACGATTTTATAATAGATCCGCATTTTGACATCCGCACAGGTGTGCTGCCAGAAGGCGGGATAGCATTGGGCGCTTTATGGCGCGGAAGGAGTTTTAGTATGAGCAAAAAAAAGAAGGCTTTCATATTACTGCTCGTCCTGGTAATCGTGGC
>CAMUAR010000105.1 GCA_947086895.1 uncultured Lachnospiraceae bacterium
GAGGCTACCACCTTGTAACACGGTATCCTTGTCCTACTATATCATAATCTGTCGATATCTTCAACCAAAACTTACCTGAAAATCACCTTATCTATGCACTCAAATATAAGCGTACATGCCATTCTGATATTTTATCATAATCAAAGAAATGCCAAAAATTTTGACATTCTTACTTACTGTCATTCTGTCATGATCCACTACTTTACAATTTTTCGAAATTCTGCTGCTGATTTCTTAACATAACGTTTATCCTGCCTCTAAAAAAAATATTTACTGCTCTTTTGATCTCCTTTATGAACTTTATTCGATCTATTTTATCGTGATACTCCTGCACACAAAAATAAACAGACCGTGATTTCTATTCAAATCACGGTCTGTTTATTTTTTCTAATCAGTTCTATTGTCTATTATAATAGTCTATTCCTCGGCTTGGCTTGAAATAGGTACGTATATAACCATCCTTTGACACAATAACAAATTCATTGGTTTCTTCCAAATAATAAACATCATCGCCATCTTCCGCTTCCAACTTATGCAGTGCTGCCGGGTCTTGAACAACTCGATTTGCACCTTCAAGATACTGTTCCGCAGTTTCATAATCAAACTCATCACCATGTTTTTCAAAATGCTGCTGTAAATATTCATCACGTCGGAAATAGTAAAGAATTTCTACTCCCGTTGGAGTAGGGGATATTTCTTTATCCTCTATTTCCGTTAGGGTTGGAGATGCTTCTTGCTCTTTTGTTTCCGTCGGTGTCGGCGTCTTATCATCCACCTCAATCGTCGGAGATACTTCTGTATCATCCTCTATTTCCGTTGGGGTTGGAGATGCTTCTTGATGATCTTCTATTTCAGCGGGCGTTGGAATCTTTTCTTTGTCCGATTCTTTGCTTAAAGTTTCCTGTTTATCTGTTGAGTTTACTAGATTTTCTGCTCCGCTTGGTGCTGCGGAAACAGTAATTCCTGTCTGCCCTATCGCATCTGTATCGTCCCCGTTCGCCGCTGGATCACTGCCTGTCAGTCTGCTGACAACAAACGCCAAGACAAGGAATACCATAGCAGCGACAAGTTGTTTTCCTTTTTTTCGAGTTCCGCCGCCTGACGGTTGTGTACCCTGTCCATTATTGCTTGTCTGACTCAATTTTTCACTGCTGTTTTCTGAATTTTTAGATCGCTGCATACTGCTGGATTTGCTATCGTTTTCTTCTTTTTTCGTCTGGCTGCCCGACGGCTTTTTGCTGTTTGACAAGTTTTCTTTTTCTTCGGAACTATTTGTTTTTTGTTCACTATTTTTCTCAGAATTCTTTTTTACGCTGCTCTTTTTTGCCGCATCACTCTCTTTATTTGTATTTTCGCTTGACGAACTATTTTTTTTGTCCTTTCTATTATCTTGCTGTATTGTACTTTCTGTTTTCTTTCCTTTATTCTTCCGCGAATCCGACCATTGTTCTTTTTTTCTTGTCTGATTTTCATCGCGGCACACTTTGCATCTTTTTGGCAGTTCCAGCCCTTTTTTCTTATAAAATTCAATTTCAGAGTCTGCCAGTTCAAACTCTTTTCCACATTGTTTACATGTTAAAACCAAACTAAAATCCTCCTAAAAAAACAAACAACATATTATCAGCATACCTGTAGTCAAATGATAAAAATCGTTTATCCGTTGTAATTTATAATTCCTATCGTTACAAACTTATACGATTTTAATTTTATACATCGTTTCCATTCTTCTTTTTCTTTCTGGCTTTTATTTCAATATTTTTTGCACAGATATCCGCAACACAGCATTGATCGCAGTAAGGGGTTGTTCTCGCTGTGCATACAGCCCTTCCATGATCTACCAAACGATGACAAAAATGATTGCCCTCTTCCGGCGGAATCAGTTCCCACAAAGCCATCTCCACCTTCTTTGGCTCCGTGATGCCATCCACAAGTCCCATGCGATTGACCAGTCGAATGCAATGCGTATCCGTTACAATCGCTGGCTTTCCAAACACATCTCCCATAATTAAATTCGCGCTTTTTCGCCCGACTCCCGGCAGCGCAAGCAGCGCGTCAAAATCTTCAGGAACCGTTCCGTTATATTTATCGCGCAGCACTTTCATACATGCGCTGATATCCCGTGCCTTGCTATGTCCCAAACCACACGGCTTGACAATCTCCTCAATCTCCGCCGCCTCAGCGGATGCCAGTGCATTTACATCTGGAAATTTGGCATATAAATCCTGCACTACTACATTCACCCTTGCATCCGTACACTGCGCTGCCAATCTCACGCTCACAAGCAATTTCCATGCTTCATTGTATTCCAAACTACAATCAGAATCCGGGTACTCTTGTTTGAAACGCTCAATTAACTCCAATGCTAGTTTCTTTTTTGTCCTTTTTGATTTTCTCGCCATGTTTTCTTACATTCCTCGTCAGCAAATATAATTTTCCCATAATTTTATCGCAATTTATTATAATACGAAACAAATCTCGCAAAATACAAAAATAAAACAAACCACTCTTTTATATACAGCCTTTCTTATTTTAACATAAAATCAGTGAAATAAGCTAGTATTTTTTTTTGGATTTTGTAGCGGAAAATCTTCTCATAAACCTCCATAAGTGCTTATAATGTCTGACAGAAAGGCTTAAAATCAAGCTTTTTCACTTATCCTTAATGATATATCTTATCATATCTTTGTATAAACGGGTTTACATTCCCCTGATTAAATTTCATAACAAGCATTAGGAAAAAATACCATTTCCTTAAAATACATTAATATTTTAATTTGTTAAAATATCCTGAATCTGTTTGTAAAACAAAATTTATTTACTTAAATAATTTCTTAATAATTATATCTGCACATTCTGCTGCACTATACAAACTTGTATCTACTCTCAATCGATACTCTATATTTTTTGCCATCAATTCATGTTGTTCATCGGATTGATTTTCATATCTGTTTGCGCGAATCAAATTTCTTTTTCTGCATAGGTCCAGCGGACAGTACACTTCAATCAAATCAAGAGGATTATTCTTCAGTATTTCTGTCAGCTGTTGATAATGAGGAGAGATTTCCTCTCTTTCCACTAATATTCCATCAATAAGTACATTTTTACCCATATCCGAATAAAGTTTTGCAGTGTGATACATCATAATAATCACTTCACTAAGATATTTCCAATAGTTTTCACGCAAATATTTATCTCCGACCATTTCCTCAAACAAATCATTCGCAACAACATAAAAAAATACATCCTCACGCTCCTGAATCGCTTCGACAATTGATGTTTTGCCTGCGCTTGTTACTCCATTCAGAAAAATAATACGTCCTTTCTCCACTTTATCACCTCTTAAATTTCAATTTACCAATACTTCTACAAATGACAGATACCATTTTTTGTTTCTTTTTGCATTCTTCTTTCCAAAAATAACACAGCCGCCCCTTACCGACGGCTGAGACCAACATGCTTTACAGCTGCAAACAAGCCGCAATATTCTCAGCATAAAACGCTTTGGAATGGACTGAGGTCAACTTGCGTTATAGCTGCAAACAAGTTTACTGCAAAAATAATTTCTTTTACAATGGAAAGCCAAACAAACTTTTATATTTTCAGCGCTCGGAAGGTTGTTTTTGATATATTTCCAACCGCTGATATTCTTCCTGCGTAATTTCCATCACAGTTCCATGTTTAAAGCCATAAGGAAAATCAAATTTTGCATCAGAGCGCTCAAAATGACCACTTTCCAAACAATCTGCAAGAAATGGAACATATCCCTGCCCTTCTGCCCCGCATCCATAAAAATCTAACATCAGACACCATTTGCCATCCGCTGTTCGAAATGCTGTAGGCGCTTCATACAGCCCCGCTTCTAATGTTTCCATGCATCGGTCAAATTCTTCGATCCTGCGAAATGGTCCTGTAATGCAATCGCTCTCTTCCAGAATAATGCGGCTTGGATTTTTTTCACTCTTTAAAAATAAATAATAGCGACCCTGTTCTTCATACATCGCAGAATCAATTACTCCGCTGTCTGTCTTTCGAAACAATTCCTCTGGTTTACTGAACGTCTTAAAATCTTTTGTCCGTGTATAGAAAATCGCTTTCGATCCAAACTGATTGCACTGATGAGAAGAAGACCAATGAATGATATAATCTTCCTTTTGTTTATCATAAATAATGTCCGGCGCCCAAAGACATCCAAAATCTTTATCCCCCAGCGCGACCATTTCCTGATCGGACCAATGAATCAAATCATCCGATTTCCACATAACAAGGCATTTGCTTCCATTCCTTGATACATTCTCCCAAGAATTTTCGTATTTTCCCGGCATCCCATAAGCAAGACTTAAATCCGTTCCCAAAATTACAAATTTATTTTCTTTTGTTCGGGTTATCGTGCAGTCGCGCACTCCTTGATCTCCCCTGTAACTCCACAAAACCGGATTTCCGCCATTTACCGCTTTCCATTGAAAACCGTCCTTGCTGATTGCAAAATACACCTGCTCTCCGTCTGGCATTCTTTTTTCTTTAAAATGCACAAATAAATAAGCTTTCATTTTCTCTCCTTTTGTCTTAAAAAACAACAATCGTTCTTCGGTCACTGAGTATGCTTTGACACTCCCCATGCCGAAAGGCAGGGGATTCTTGGTGGCTTGCCAAATCGATTGACTGACCAGGTAAACCGCGGCGCATTGTCGGCAGTCAAACCAAATTCGTATGCAACGGTCAAAAAGCTTTGTTTTATAACATCAACACACTCTTTGATATCTTTTTTATCGATTTCTTTGATCCTGCTTCTCCTGTTTGCGTATAAATTACTGATATTTTTTAATATTTATTAGTTTTATCTTAATAAGGTTATCTGCAAATAAATAACTTACCGATTGGATTATATCATGTTCTTTTACAATTATCCACCATAATCTTCTAATACTTACCGCAAATCGAAAACCAATAAATGATAAATAAAACATAATCGGAATTTTACATTTTATAGAAATTTTCTTATTGGAATGATATAATACAATATAAAGAAACTCTTTCGAAGCGATCTTCCTTTCTGTTATTACATATAATACTGCGCTTGCGCATACCAAAGTTCATAATACTTTCCGGTTTTGTCTGCAAGCAGTTCTTCATGCGTGCCAATCTGTACAATTCTTCCCTGGTCAAATACAGCGATTTTATCACAGAACCGGCAGGAAGAAAGACGATGGCTAATATAAATGGCCGTCTTATCACCGACAATTTCATCAAACTTCGCGTAAATTTCCGCCTCAGCCACTGGGTCAAGCGCGGCTGTTGGTTCATCGAGAATAATAAACGGCGCGTCCTTGTACAAGGCTCTTGCAAGCGCGATTTTCTGCGCCTCTCCGCCTGAGATATTAACGCCGTCCTCATCAAAGTTTTTATAGAGCGGCGTCTCCAAACCTTTTGACATTTTCGCATACCGTTCTCCAAAACCTACTTCCTCCAAAATTCTTTGTGCTTTTGCCGTATCCCATGTTCCACTGGAAGATATATTGTTTCCAAGCAGCACGGCGAGCAAATTATAATCCTGAAATACCACCGAAAATAAATCCAGAATTTGTGACGTTCTCGGCGCAGATAGCTCTATAAAAAATAATGCGGATGCACTTATTTTTCACAGTAATCTTTTATTTTGCGCTGCTTTTCTTCCACAGCATAAGCAACTTTATGTCAACC
This sequence comes from uncultured Lachnospiraceae bacterium, assembly GCA_947086895.1. Taxonomy (GTDB): domain Bacteria; phylum Bacillota; class Clostridia; order Lachnospirales; family Lachnospiraceae; genus RGIG4057. Next base: position 5,698 of record CAMUAR010000105.1, read on the forward strand.
CACAGGCTTTATAGTACACAGACATAAAGTACCGCGCAAAAAATTTGTTTTCACACGAATTTCTCCTACCAGAACGCTTTTTGCGCAGGTAAGCCGAATATCAGAGTGATCTTGCAATTTCAATTTGCAACACTCCGACATAGATTGGCATGTAAAAACAAACAATCATGTTTATTGTTCCACGCCTGTTTATAAGATTATCATATAAAAAAGAAAAATGGGGAAACTGTTGCAGAATGCCGGAAACTTGATACGAACGGTAAAATACAATAACACAAAACCGCAAACAGCATTATATAACGATATATAAAATAGATTTAAAATCAACTGCTTGTAAACAGGCGTTTAAAACAATTATTTTAAATGGATAATAAAAAAATAACTCCCTTTTCGGAAAAGAGTTCCCTCTACATAATTTATCTTAATCCATTGGCAAAAACCCATGAATAAAACATTTCCTTTGGAGGTTTTTCGTATTCATAATCCAAACAAGCGGGTGCAGTCTCAATCATATTTATTGAATGTTCCAAGACTTCTCCAATTGATTTACCTGCAACATCAATTTCTATTTCGTTAATAAGAGGACTGCGCTTAACATTTTTTTCGTTCATCTTTTTCTGTAAATCAAAATCTATAAGTCCATTATTGGGGCGGTTCCGCATCTGTTCTTGAATTTGATGCAAATCACTGCATACCAGCTTTATTGTGATAAAATCAGTTCCTTTAAAAACTATAGGAATATCCGCCGTTCTTAAATCATCAATATCGGAAGCAATTATATTTTTATAGCCCAGCTTATGAAAGCACATCAGCATTGCCACCTGATTTTCCCAGCAAGTCAGTTCTTCAAGCTCCCCAGTCATTGGTTCACTGCCATCCCGTGAGATAAATTCAGGTATCATATGCTGTTCTATACATGTTGTTTTATAATGTTCAAGCAGTCCGTTAGCTAAAGTGG
>CAMUAR010000106.1 GCA_947086895.1 uncultured Lachnospiraceae bacterium
GGGAGAACGGGAGAACGGGAGAACGGGAGAACGGGAGAACGGGAGAACGGGAGAAATAAATATAGGGGGAATTTATTATGATAGATCCATACAAAACATGCCCTGTGTATGAGAATGAGAACTATTTTTTGCGGTTGGTTGAAATTTCTGATGCGCCGGATTTACTTCTTGTGTACTCCGATGAAAAAGCAGTGCCTTTTTTTAACAGCGATAATTGTAATGGTGATAATTTCTATTATACATCGCTGAAGCGTATGCAGGACGCGATTAATTTTTGGCTGTGGGCTTATAAAGACAACGGTTTTGTGCGCTGGACAATCATTGATAAACGTGTTTGTCAAGCGGTAGGAACAATAGAATTATTTCATCGCAGGGCAAAAGATTATTTTAATGATTGTGGTCTGCTGCGTCTGGATTTAAAAAGCAGTTATGAGCGCGAAGAAAGTATTTTTGAGATATTGTCTATGGTTACACTGCCAGCATTCGATCTGTTTCAGTGTGAGATGATTGCTACAAAAGTTCCGTCTTTTGCCGTGGAGAGAAAAAGAGCAGCAAAAAGACTTGGTTTTGTACGGTCAAAAGAAAGTTTAATTGGCGGGGAAGATCAAAAGGTTTATACAGATTATTATATTCTGCAAAAGAATAAAACCAGCGATTGTAAAAATTAAAATTTTGGAAAGAACTGTTTGGAACTAAAACTGTTTAAGCGGAAACAGGAAGCTTCCACTGATATTAAATTGAAGTAGTCTATATCTTTTGGGTGAATTGCCGTCTGTTTTATACATAAAACTTTTCTGAATGGATACTATATATCTGAAATAAAATCGAAGATATGGGTTTTTGCGAAAGAATTTCTCTTTGATTTGCAAGTATTGTAAACAGCAAAATTCCTTTTGGATTGTCGATTGTATATGTGATTTTTAAGAAAGTTTTTTGTTGAAATGGAGGATGCAATAACTGTGAAAAATGATATAGATGAAAAAAGCATAAGCGAAAATAAAAGAGCTGCACAGGATAAAATGGCGTTGTATGGCGGGATGCCGCATGAAACAGAAAAACAAGATGCCGTTTGGGATGCCGCGCCAGGAAAAAAGGGAAAGAGCAGCAAAACATCCGGTCGCTCTGGGGGCAGTCAGGAAAAAGCAGTGCAGGAGAAAGAGGAAAAGCGAGACCAGAAGATTTCGGATTACGGGCAAGTGACGTTAGATGAAAACTCAGATCGGCATAAAATACATTTGCTTAGTATTATCGGTGAGATTGAAGGACATGAAAATCTAAATTCAAACCAAAAAACAACGAAATATGAGCATGTACTTCCTCAACTGGCTGCGATTGAGGACAGCACTGAAGTGGACGGTCTGCTTGTACTGCTCAATACGGTCGGAGGAGATGTGGAGAGCGGGCTTGCGATTGCGGAGATGATATCTTCTCTAAGCAAACCAAGCGTATCTTTGGTGTTAGGGGGCGGACATTCCATCGGTGTTCCGCTTGCAGTATCAACAAAGTATTCGTTTATTGTGCCAAGCGGTACAATGATTATTCATCCAGTGCGCATGAGCGGAACTGTAATTGGTGCAAAGCAGACTTACGATTACTTTAAACGAATTCAAGATCGGATTCTTGATTTTGTTGAAGGACACAGCGAGGCATCAAAAGAAAAACTTGAGAAAATGATGATGAATACTGGTATGCTGACAAAGGATTTGGGTACAATTTTGGTTGGACAGGAAGCAGTGGACTGCGGATTGATCGATAAGGTTGGCGGAATACAAGATGCCATGAAAAAGCTTCATGATATGATAGCAGAATCACGCAAAGAAGTTTAGTGGAAAGAAATTTTTGCAATCCATACAATAAAGATATTAGCATAGAGGCTTGTGACTTCAAGCCTCTATTTTGATTCTAAAATTCCGTAATTCCGTATTGACAAACATGAAGGAAGGTGATATTCTTTGATTACGATATATCGTAAATACGTAATAATACTTTATACAATGTTGGTATAAAGCAGAAATGGAGGTAGTTATGTCAGAAGATTATAGGATGGAAATTGATGCATTAAAAAAGGAAATATCCGAATTAAAGGAACTTTTCCATCAGTTAGTAGACCAAAAAACAGAAAGCAGAAAACAGCAGGATGGGGAAAAGGAATCAATTACACAGCAGGAAGAAGGCTTAAAAGAGGATGTAAAGTCAGAGGAAAGTACCAAAAATAAAATTGAAATTATTAAGAACATGCATCCTGATTTGTTTATGTCAAGCGAGATGGAAAAGATCTGCAAAAAAGCAAATGAGCGTGAAGTTACAGGTCTGATTTCCTATTTTGGTGTTTTTTCGTCCGGGGGCAGACAGTCGAACTGGATCAGAAAAGATGTAGATACGGGAAATCTGTTAAAGTTGATTGAAAACCGTGTAGCGGAAAAAGTTTTGTCTTGCATTGGAAATAATGACAGGTTAAATATTCTTTTGGCGATTTTAAAAAAGCCGAGTTCTGTAGCAGAGATTGTAGTAGAGTGCAAGCTTGGTTCAACAGGGCAAGCGTATCATCATATGAAACCGCTGTTGGCGGCAGACTTGATAACAGAGGACGTTGAAAACGCAGGAAAAGGAATTTATATTGTTCAACCTCACAGGGTTCAGGGAATTATTATGCTGCTTGCGGGAATTGCGGATATGATTGATGAAAAGTTTACAAAGGGAAGTTGGGAAAAATAAATTTTGTAAAACATTTGAATTTTAAAAACTTTTATATTGAAAAACAAAAATATTTTATTATAATTGAAAATAATATAATATTTTAAAAACAGGAGATTTTTCAAATGGATTTACAAATCAGGCGTGCCAAAATAACAGATATTCCAGCACTTAACGCACTTTTGTATCAAGTACATAAAGTTCATTCTGACGGCAGACCAGATTTATTTTGCCCTGGCAGCAAAAAGTATAATGATGAAGAGTTAAAAGAAATTCTTGCGGATGATGCAAGACCTGTTTTTGTCGGTGTTTTGCAGGAAAAAGTAGTAGGCTATGCTTTTTGTATTTTTCAGGAACATCAGAATAGTTTATCGCTTCAGCATATTAAAACGCTCTATATTGATGATTTATGTGTAGATCAAGAAATGCGAGGAAAGAGGCTGGGGCAGAAATTGTACCAGTATGTGTTAGATATTGCAAGGAAAAGCGGATGTTATAATGTAACACTTAATGTCTGGGCATGTAATCCGGCAGCGGTGAAATTTTATGAAAAATGCGGGATGGAAGTGCAGAAAATCGGCATGGAACAAGTTTTGTAAAGTAAGGAAAACGTTTGTAATTTTTGTTGTTGAAATAACGAATAACCTGCAATTTCTTTTTTTTAAACAATGTAAAAATAGCTGTTGCGATTTTAAGAATGCAGATAAGAAATTTTAAAATAGGATTGACAAAGAATGTTTTTCCATGTATAATGCGATTCACAAGAACAGGCAAAAGCTTTGACGAGGAGGAGTACATGCGATTCCCGATGAACAGAGAGAAAGTGGTTGGTGAAAACTTTCGTGAAGGTCGTATGGAAGTAGCCTTTGAGCTTTGGATCGAACGGGCTGTAAAATTTTTAGCCAAAGTAGACTCCAACGGAGATTCCTACCGTTATCATAAGGAAACGATATCGGAATAATTATAGATTCCCGCATCGTACTAAGTGCAGAATTATTTCTGAATCTAGGTGGTAACACGGATATATTTGTTCGCCCTGGGCATTTGCTCAGGGCGATTTTTTTTTGCACACAGGCGCGGAAAAAAGCTGCCCGCATTCCGCGTGAGATTGTGCGCATAATGATTCAGAAATTAATGGTTTTAAGCATAAAAATTTTTCCTGCTTATTTTGGGAATTGTATATATTCCCCTCCTTGCTTGTTTTGTAAAATTATAATACGGAGGCGTTTTATGGACACAAAGTATGATTTTTACAACAGAGAAAAGGAACTGGAGGAATTTTGGGAAAGAAACGGAATTTACAAGTATCAGAATGGCAGGCGCGGTGAGGTTTTTTCCATTGACACTCCGCCGCCGACAGTCAGCGGAAAACTGCATATTGGGCATGTATTTTCCTACACACAAGCGGAAATGATTGCCCGTTTTAAGCGAATGCAGGGATACGATGTTTTTTACCCATTTGGGTTTGATGATAATGGGCTGCCGACAGAACGGCTGGTAGAACGGGACGAGGGAATCCATGCAAATCAAGTGCCAAGAGATGAATTTCGGAATAAGTGTATGGAGACCATTGAAAAGTACGAGATGGAATTTAAAAAGTTGTGGAAACGATTGGGATTTAGTGTAGACTGGGATTTACAGTATCAGACAATCTCGAACCTGTCGCAGAAAATTTCTCAAAAATCCTTTCTTGAATTAGTAAAGAGCAAGAAGGTATACCGAAAGGAATCACCAGTGTTATGGTGTACCGATTGTCAAACTTCGATTGCGCAGGCAGAGCTGGAAATAAAAGAGTGCATAACAACATTTTATTATATCAATTTTAAGACTTTGGCAGGAACATTGTTGATTGCAACGACAAGACCAGAGCTGCTTGCAGGTTGTACATGTATTTTTGTCCATCCAGAAGATGCGCGGTATAAGGATTATATCGGCGCAAAGGCGGTGGTTCCGCTCTATAATTTTGAGATTCCCATTTTTGCAGATAAAACGGTTTCTATGGACAAGGGAACGGGCGCAGTGATGTGTGCGACATTTGGGGATTCGACGGATCTTGAGTGGTATCAAAAATATAATCTTCCTTACAAAAAGATTATTATGCCAGATGGCAAAATTAGTCAGGAAATTTCTTTTGTCGGCGGAATGAACGTTAAGAACGCGAGAGCGCATATTGTAAAGTTGCTTTTGGAGCAGGAGTATTTGGCAAAACAGGAGGAACTTAGCCATTTTGTCGCTGTTCATGAGCGATGCGGAAAAGAGGTTGAATTTATTCCGTCAGGGCAGTGGTATGTTGATATTTTATCGGAGAAAGAGCGTTTGTTAAAAGCGGCGGATGAAATTCGGTGGCATCCAGCGCAGATAAAAAATCGGTATAAATTGTGGGTGGAAAATTTAAAGTGGGATTGGTGTATTTCAAGACAGAGATATTTTGGAGTACCTTTTCCTGTGTGGTATTGTAAAAATTGCAAAGAGCCAGTCTTTGCAGAAGAAGATCAGCTGCCAGTGAATCCTTTTTTGGATAGACCGTCTCGCTCCTGCGTGTGCGGATGCAGTTTATTTGATCCAGAAGAAGCTGTTTTTGACACATGGGCGACCTCTTCTTTAACGCCGTTGATCAATGCAAGATATGGTGAAAAAGATGATCGGATGGATCAAATTTTTCCGATGGGGATGCGGAGTCAGGCGCACGAGATTATAAGAACATGGGCATTTTATTCCATTGTAAAAAGTTTGTATCATACAGGAAAACTTCCATGGAAAGATATTATGGTAAGTGGATTTGTTTTGGCAAAACCGGGAGAGAAAATCAGCAAGTCTAAAGAGAATGCGGCAAATTCGCCGATGACATTGATTTGTACGCATTCTGCGGATGCAGTTCGCTATTGGGCAGCAAACGGAAAGCTTGGCTCGGATACATTTTTTAGCGAGGATGAATTAAAAATATCAAAAAAATTTATCACAAAATTATATAATGCGTCCAAGTTTGCGGTAATGCAGCTAAAGGACTTTATAAAGCCTGATTCAAGAGAGACGATAGAACAATTACCGATTGATTGCTGGATTATGGCACGGGTTGATGAAACAATGGAAAAAGTCACCGTTTTGCTTGATGAGTATGAAATCGGGCAGGCGAGACATGAAATTGATCAACTGTTTTGGAAGGATTTTTGTGATTATTATATTGAGATTGTAAAAGAGCGGTTGTATCAGCCGCAGAAACATGGTGTGGCAAAGAGGTATTCTGGTCAGATTGCTTTGTATAAAAGCCTTTTTGGAATTTTAAAGATGTATGCGGTTTTTACTCCTTATGTGACGGAATATATTTATCAGGAATTTTACCAAAAGTATGAGAAAGAACAATCGCTGCATCAAACAATCTGGACGCCCAAAAAGCCAGAATCCATTTACCTTGAGTTTGGAGACCATCTAAAGGAAGTAATTGCAAAAGTACGCAAGGAAAAAACAGAAAAATGTCTGTCGATAAAAGATACTATCCCGGAACTAATTATTACATGCCCGAAAAAATTTCGTGATTTTTATCAAAAGTCGGAGGGTGATATAAAAGCATGTACAAGTGCAAATAAAATTATCTTGCGAAATTAAGATTTTATTGTATTCATAAATCAACATAAGAGAAATAAAATTTATTTTATACTATTAAAGTTTTGGATAAACAAAGTAGTAGATCATAATAAAATACTAAAAAAGCACATTCCGTTTTTAAACAAGTTATGGTATAATATCTTTCGATATTATACCTGCGCCGATTCGCGTCCGACCGAAGG
>CAMUAR010000107.1 GCA_947086895.1 uncultured Lachnospiraceae bacterium
CAGCGGCTTATAGCCGCAGAGCAAACCACCCGTTTGACGGGTGGTTATGATTTTTCTTAAACAGCAATCATAAGCTTGTATATTTTCTTTTTTTGTTTTAAAATGAAAAATAAGAAGTATGTTTTATATTGCTGTTTAAGAAAGAAATACCGTTTTTAATAGAAACGATTATGATACGGGTATTATAACAGAGGAATTTTACAACTTGATAAGTATTTCAGTGGAGGAATGGAGGTCTTTTTTCATGGGCGAGAGTATCAATTTAAAACAGCAGATACAGCAGATTTCAGAGGTGATTGGAAAAACAACAGAATTGTTTTATACGCAGAACGAAGCGCAGGGTTATCAGGCGTTTGGAATGCTGTTAAAACCGTTGGAAGATTTATTGAATCATTTGTTTGTCACACGTGCTGCGGAAGACAAACCAGAGTTTGATGAAGAGGAGCTTGTTCGACTGTTAACGGAAGCAACAGGCGCGATGGAGACAAAGGATTCCGTGTTGCTGGCAGATATTTTACAATATGATTTTTTGGATCAGTTGGAGCAGATTTCAGCTCAGTTGTAAAAAAATATTAGAAATGTACAGTTCTAAGATAAAAAGTGATTATTATTTTTGGAAGATAGCCTAAACAAATAACAGTATAAAAAAGAATTAGAAAGAAGGAAAATCAATGGCAGAAATATTACGTTTTGTTACGGAAACTGCCAGAGATGGCAACCAATATATGAGTGCCATCACCGCAGAGGGAACGATACGATTCAACAGTAATTATCGGCCTGTCGCGGAGGCGGAAACTTGGGCAGCAGGACAACAGCTTGTCACGAAAGGTGCGGTTGTCCTGCTTTTTGGTATTGGAAACGGCTATTGTCTTAAGGCGATGTTAGCGCGTTTGCCGCAAGATGGAGTTCTTATTGTCTATGAACCATCAGAGCAGCTGTTTGCTTATGTAAAGGAGCAGTATAAGATCGCAGAACTGCTTTCTGATTCAAGAGTAATTTTGGTGGTTGGAAAAGAGCTGCATCAGCGAATCTATGCATTGCTGGATCAATATATTCATTGGTCAAATGCAAAAAAACAGTGTTTTTGCGTGCATCCGCAGTACGATAAACTTTTTTCAGAGCAGCTGGCTTGTTTTGAGGAAATTGTCCGTGCAAATAATGTTCGTGTTTTTACAAACCGAAATACAGAGATGCACTTTGGGCAGACCATTGCAGAGAATGTGGTGGAAAATCTTCCTTATGTGCCAGGGGCAGGAATGATGTCTGGGTTGATAGGAAAGTTTCCGGCAGATGCGGCTGCGATTATTGTAGCGGCAGGACCGTCCTTAGATAAAAATATAGATGAGTTAAAGCGCGCAAAGGGGAGAGCGTTTATTATTGCAGTGGATACTTCGCTAAAAGCATTGCATGCACATAATATTATTCCTGATGCAGTTGTGACCATTGATGCAGAATTGAGAGAAAAACATGTAGCAGATACAGATTTTGCACAAATTCCGCTGTTTGCTAAAAATCAGGCAAACCACAAAATTTTAAGTTTACATCATGCGCAAAAAATTTGGTTTGATTGTCACGGATATTTAAAACGGTTTTATGAGAGGATTGGACGAAAGTCAGCGGGATATCATACGGGTGCGTCTGTTGCAACAGCGGCGTTTAGTTTGTGTGCAGCACTTGGATTGAAACGAATTATTTTGATTGGACAGGATCTGGCTTATCTTGGGGATGTGACTCATGCAGGAGGACAAGTTCTAAAAATACAGGCAGAAGATGAAAATATTTGTTATGTAGATGGGGTGGATGGCAGCAAGGTAAAGACAAGGCATGACTGGATGCAGTATCTGCGCTGGTTTGAGCGTGTTGTACATGAGGTGGATGGGGAAATTGAGGTGATTGACGCAACGGAAGGCGGCGCTCGAATTCGCGGAACAAAATTATATACTTTAGCAGAGTCAATTGACCAGTATTGTACCGTTCCTGTTGACTTTTCTGCAATTTTAGAAGAAAATATTTGCGGGTTAAATGTGCAGGAAAAAAGACAGTTTGGCGAATATTTGCAAAAGGGAATGCGTGAAGCGGATAAAATTCGAAAAATATCTGCGGCAGTCTGCACATTTTGCGACAGGGAAATGGCAGCGCTTGGAAAAGTAAAACAGGAAGAAATGGAGCGGTATTGCGAGGAGCATGAAAGAATGCTTCAGGAATTTCTCGCCTCGCAGAATGCAGTTATTGTAACGTATGATATTTATTTGTTAATAGATGATAGTATAAAACAAATATCCATTCCAGCGATTACAGATATGCTTGAGGCAGAGGGAACAAAAGAACAGTGTTTTAGAATTAAATTGACAGCAAATAGAAAAATTTATTATGCTATGGCAGACGCTGCACAAAAACTTGGAACCAGACTGCATTTTATAAATATAGTCAGCTAATTAATTTTTAGAGAAAATTTATAAATGGGCAAATACAAAATATTGTACAATAAGTTCTGCATTGTACAATCTATATTACAAAAATGTAATTTAAAGTTTCTGTTTCAAAGACCTTATTTATATTTTTTGTGTATTTTCAGAATTGGCTTATTTATAGAAAAAATTACGAAATATAAAACAACATAAGATTTGTTAAGAAAAAAAGTAAAGCAAAAAGAAATTTAAGCCGAATTTTAAATAACATTTTTATTGTAGTACTGCATGGCAAAATAATAAGATAATTACTAAAATTGTACAGTAAGTGAAACGCAATGGAAATACAAATGTAAATTTCGCAAAAATTGAAAAAAAATCAAAAAAATAGTGTAAAATGCCGCAGAATGTTGTAAAATAGATATGTCAGATTGGAGGGTTCTATGTTAAGCGGCAAGACAATATTGATAACCGGAGGAACCGGTTCGTTTGGTAAGAAGTTTTTGGAGATGATTTTTGAGCGCTATCAACCCAAAAAAGTGATTATTTATTCGAGGGATGAGTTTAAGCAGAGCGTGATGAAAGCGGAATACCAGGATAAAGTTGATATGAGCCGGGTTCGCTTTTTTATCGGCGATGTAAGGGACAAAGAAAGACTTTACCGTGCGTTCCGCGGAGTGGATTATGTGATTCATGCCGCCGCTATGAAGCAGGTGCCGACCTGTGAATATAACCCGTTTGAGGCAATTAAAACGAATATCCACGGCGCGCAGAATGTGATTGACGCGGCGCTGGACTGCGGTGTAAAGCGGGTGGTGGCGCTCTCGACCGACAAGGCGGTCAATCCGATCAACTTGTATGGAGGAACAAAACTTGTTTCGGATAAGCTCTTTATTGCGGCCAACGCATATAAAGGAGCATCCGGCACAACATTTTCTGTTGTGCGCTATGGAAATGTGGCGGGAAGCCGCGGTTCTGTGATTCCGATTTTCCGAAATTTAATTGAGAGAGGAGAAAAGGAACTTCCAGTAACAGATTTTAGAATGACGCGGTTTTGGATTACACTTGAACAAGGAGTCGAATTGGTATTTAAAGCGTTGGCTGAGAGCAAGGGCGGCGAGACTTATATTTCCAAAATACCGTCGTTCCATATTGGAGATCTGGCTTACGCGATGATGCCGGATGCGAAATTGAAAGAAATTGGTATCCGAGAAGGAGAAAAGCTGCATGAAGTTATGGTTACAAAAGATGATTCCCGCATGACATACGAATACGAGAAACACTATATTGTTTATCCTCATTTTGAGTGGTGGAATGTAGAACGGTACTTTACAAAAGGCGGCACCCTTGTGGAAGAGGGATTTGAGTACAATTCTGCAAATAACAAAGAATGGCTGACAAAAGAACAATTAGCCGAGGAAGTAAAGAGGCTTGGATTATGAATGGCATCCGGCTGTTGTACTATCAGACAGAGTATCCGGCAAACACAGTTTGTCTGGAAGCATTTCAGGCTCTTGGCTGTGCAGTTGAGGCTTTTTCGTGTCCGCTTGCAAACGAGGAACAAGAGGAGGTCTTTCGGCCGATGATTTGCCAGCTTGTTCACGCGCAGAGGGCAGAAGCGATCTTTTCTTTTGGCTATTTTCCTGCGTTGTCGGATGTGTGTGAAAAGGAAGGAATTCCATACTTGTCTTACTGTGCTGAAGTTCCCTGCCTTGCAATGTTTTCGAGAAATATTGGAAACCAGTGCAACTGCTTTTTTGTGGCGGACAGCGCGCTGGCAGAAGAATTTCCGCTGCGGGGAGCAAGAAAAGTCTACTATCTGCCGTTGGCACCTGTTCTTTCTGTAAAAACAGAGAGTGTGGGTTGTATCGAGCAGACTGGAATCAGTTTTGCAGGAAGTCTTCATGAGGATAATTTATATAAGTATTTTGCAAAACTGCCGGATTCTGCACGCGGGTATTTGGATGGAATTACGGAAGCGCAAATACATCTGTATGGATATTCTTTGTTTGAAAAATTATTGGAAGATAAAATCTTAGAAATATTGATGCAGGTTGTGTCGATAGAACAAGCAAAGAACAATAAAGATAAGTATCGATATACAATACAGCACTTTTTCTTGGAACAGCAGACGACAAAATTGGAGCGCAGCAGAATTGTTGGGCGCATGGAAGAACAATTTGGAGAGAAATTTCGATTTTACACGCAGGAAAAACTTGAATCGTATGGGAAAGGGTATACAGGCGGGCTGCCTTATGGAGAACCACTGGCAGCGTTGTACCATTCGAGTGCGGTCAATTTAAATATTACGAACCGTGCCTATACGTGCGGGATACCATTAAAAGTTTGGGATATTCTTGCCTGCGGTGGTTTTTTGCTCAGCAATTATCAGGCTGATTTTGATGGGTTGCTGGAACCGGGGCGGGATTTTGTGATGTACGGCAGTTTGGATGAATTGGCAGAGTTGGCCGGGTACTATCTGGAGCACAATGAAGAGCGCGGAAAGATGGCACGGGAGGCGAGGGAACGGGTGCTGGCAGAGCATAACTGGCAGCGCCGGGCAGAGAGCATTCTCTCGGTCATCGGTTGATTGACAAGTCAGTTATTACAAGCAATTGCGGCATGGTTGACAGAAAATATGTATTAGGAGGAACTAGATATGCAAATACCATACGGAAGGCAATGGATTGACGAGGATGATATCAAGGCGGTTGAGGCGGTGCTGCGCTCCGATTTTTTAACGACCGGCCCAAAGGTAGAAGAGTTTGAACATGAGGTTTGCGGTTATACCGGTGCAAAATATGCTGTCGCGTTTTCCAGTGGTACTGCGGCGCTGCATGGTGCCTGCCGTGCTGCAGGCGTCGGCGATGACGAGGAGGATGAGGTTATTACCACCCCGATCACATTTGCCGCTTCTGCAAATTGCGTGCTTTATTCTGGTGCAAAGCCGGTGTTTGCCGATATTGATGAGCGCAGTTGGAATATTGATTTGATTCAGGCTGAAAAAAAGGTTACAAGACATACAAAAGCAATTATCCCAGTAGATTTTGCAGGTCAGCCAAACGATATGGAGCGGCTTTGGGTTATTGCGAAAAAACATAAATTAGCGATTATTGAAGATGCAGCACATGCGCTTGGGGCGACTTACCGCGGAAAAATGACTGGCTCCTATTCTGATATGACGGTGCTTAGTTTCCACCCAGTTAAACATATTACAACTGGAGAGGGCGGTATGGTGCTGACAAACAACGAAGAATATTATAAAAAACTTTTGCGTTTCCGCAATCATGGTATTACAAGAGATCCAGAACTTTTATCACATGAGGAGGGCGGCTGGTATTACGAACAGATTGAGCTTGGCTGGAATTATCGGCTTACGGATATTCAGTGCGCACTTGGAATCAGCCAGATTCAAAAGCTGAAAAAATTTGTGGATCGCCGCAGAGAGATTGCGGATCGATACAGCAGAGCATTTCGCAGGTTAAAGGGAGTTCAGGTACCTTACCAGATTCCAATGGTGGAGAGTGCATGGCATCTATATATTATCTGTGTTCCGCCGGAAATCCGCAAAGCAGTTTATGATCGTTTGCATGAGGAGGGAATTCTTGCCAATGTGCATTATATTCCAGTTTATAAACATCCATACTATCAAGAGCATGGATACAGCAAAATCTGCTGTCCAAAAGCGGAAGCATTTTATGCAAGCGCACTGTCACTGCCGATTTTCCCGGCAATGACAGAACAAGAGATATGCTATGTTATTGATGTTACAACAAAGGTATTAACGGAGCTGCAAGCTTAGAAGATTACATAATAGATTTTTTATTTCTTTTTTAGAGCTTAATTTGACCCATACTATATTTCGCAGTGTTTTTTCTTAAATTTGAAAAAACTACCTTGATTTTTGACTTATGGGTCAAGTTAAGCTCCTTTTTATCCTCTTCCAGCAAGAAGACTCCCACCTCTTAGGTGGGAGATGAATTGT
>CAMUAR010000108.1 GCA_947086895.1 uncultured Lachnospiraceae bacterium
AAATTTATATATTATAAATCTTTTCTATTGGTATATCTTTATATTTCTTTATATTTGTATTCTTAATTATAAATAGATCATATAATTAATATAATTAATTTATGGCAGCAGGAGAGAGCTGCTGGTATTTTATTTATCTCTTCTTAAAACTACTTTATCTTTTGCAGCCCGGCGTCGTTCTTCCTCGATTGCGGCATAATATTTTCTTGTTGTATTAACATCTTTATGTCCCAATACATCGGCGACAAGATAAATATCACCAGTTTCTTTATAAAGTGCAGTGCCGTAAGTGCTTCGCAGTTTATGCGGAGTAATCCTTTTTGTATTAAACAATGTTTTTGAATATTTTTTTACTAAATTTTCCACACTGCGAACCGTGATTCGGCGTTTTCTGGAGGATAGAAAAAGGGCATTTTCGTGACCTTCTGCAATTCCAATGATTGTTTCTCGTTCTTCAAGGTATGCTTCCAATGCTTCCCGCACTTCATCACCAAAATAGACAAAAGCCTCGTATCCGCCTTTTCGGACAATCTTAATCCGGTCATTACCAAAATCAACATCTATTAAGTCAAGCCCTACACATTCCGAAACCCGAATTCCAGTTCCAAGCAGAAGAGTAATCAACGCCAAATCGCGTTTTTTGTTTTTTTTATGGAAACGCAGCTGCTGGTCGGTCAGTACAGTGCCAGTTTCGACCGCATCAAGCAATTCTGCAATTTCATTAACGTCCAATCGGACAATTACTTTGTCATGAAGCCTTGGCATATCTACATGAACTGCAGGATTTGCTTCAAGAACTTCCGTTTTGCAAAAATAATTGTACATAGACCTTACCGCAGCCATTTTTCTTTTTACAGCTCGTTTATCGTTGGAGACACGTTTCCCTTCAGGAGTCTCATAAAGCTTTAAATACTCCATATATTCATTGATATCAGTGGAATTTAACTGACTGATTGTATCGATGCCAAAACTGCAGATTTCCTTATCTTTATAGAGAGGATTCGAAGATTTGATAAATTCAAAAAAAGTTTTCAAATCGATAGCATAAGCGATCTTTGTGCGGCTGGATAACACTTGATCCACACTGATAAAATAATTTCGAAGAAACTTCGGAAGTACTTTGCGAAGTTCCCGAAGTTTCAAAATGTTTTCTTGATCAATTTGTTCGGAATAGGTTAAAATACCATCCATAGAGAAAAACCCCTTTATTTATTATAAATAATAGTACTTATATAGGAATATATACTCATTATTTCGTGAAACCTGAGTTTAGCGAAATAATGAGTTGCTTTCCTATCTCAAAATTTTACATCCCCCATTGATAATTTTACGGTTTTTTCTTATCAATATACTTCTCTTCTATTTCATTTTCATATTAATAGAAATCGAATTCTCACAGACAGACACATCGCATAAGCTTCCGCAAACAAGAGGCATTGCCGGAGGCAGATGTCCCAGGTCAATGTCCATAATAACCGGAACTTGATATTGTTTCAATAATGTTAAAACCGCTTGATATTGATTCATTCCAAACATTTCCTGACCATAGCATAACGGACGTCCAATCAAAAAGCCTTTTACATATTGAAACCATCCGGCATGCTGCATCTGCCAGATCGCACGGTAAATCGACATAATATTTAAATCACAGGATTCCAGAAACCATACAATACCATCTTCTTTATACTGTTGCACAAATTCTTGAACATAGTCATATTTTGTGCCAAGCAGATTGATAAGACAATCCATACAACCGCCAAGAAGCCGTCCCGAAACATGGATCTGCTGCTTGGTTTCTGTATACTCGTTTTTTTCTACAATAAAAGTATGAAAAATTTCTGGTTCTGTCGTATGATAAGGCGCAAGCGGATTGGATTCTGTTTTTAAAGACTCTCGTTCCCATGCGGAATAATTTGCAACAGAGAGCTTTTTTCCTGTTAAAAGATCGAAAGTATCTGAAATTGCCGGATGCCACGGTTCCATACCAAAAGCTGGCGCGCATGGTCCATAAATCGATGCTGTATCTAAAATAGTGGTCAATAAAAATGTGAAATTTGTATTATCTGAGTAACCTACATACCATTTTGGAGGTGCTGTTTTCAACTGTTCAAAATCAATGTAATCCAAAATACCACACATCAATTCACCACCGCCGCAGGAAATTAGTGCCTGATTTGCTGCGCTGCTATAAAATTCTGTTAATTCTCTTCCGCATTTTTCCGGTGTATTGCTGATTCCAATTCCATCTCCCGCATAACAATTTGGTCCAAGTTCTGTCTGATAGCCACGAGCATGAAATTTTTCAAGTGCATGTTCCAATGCACTTTTGTACGGTTCAATATTGCATCCAAACGATGGCGCAACAAAACCAATGGTTTCATTTTCCTTTAAAAAAGATGGATATTTCATTTTTCCTCTCATTCTGCCAAGCAAACGGCATTTTAGTTCGTTTAAAATTTGTGATTTTAAAGTTAAATTTTTTTGTATTCTGCCTTTGCTTATCTTTTTATTTTTTAATATTTATTATTGAGAAACAGACATCTCCTGCTGCCCTGTTCTTTTATACCGATTTAAAATACGTTGAAGTTCTGCTACTTCCAGTGGATTTAATGCTTGGTTACCAAGAAAATCTGTAAAAAAAGTACTCAAAGAACTATTATAAAACTTTGCAAGTAAGTTTTTTGTTTCCATTACCTGAACTACTCTTTTTGACACAGCTGCTTTGCATATAAATCCTGGGTCTTCTCGTTTGACTGCTCCTTTATCAATCAATCGTTTAATTACAGTATAAGTCGTATTTTTTTCCCAGCCAACATATTCTTTGATAATTTTTGCAATATCTTTTGCAGCCAGAGACTTATTCGACCATAATAGTTCCATAATATTCAATTCACCTTCGTGCAGTCTGATATCGTTCATTTAGGAATTCTCCTTATCTTAGGATATATCTGGATTTATTTGTGTTTTTAATACTTTTTTAAACTATAACAAAAATTGTCCAGAACCTGCTTTTTTTCTACAATTGTCTAACAAAAATCCCCGTTTTCCAGCTAAAATAGCTGAAATAACGCCATCTCAAGGTATTCTACTATACTAGAAATGTAATGTCAAGACGCATTCACTCAATTTGTTATACATCTACAAACGTAGAATTTATTTTTGTTGATATACAACAATAAAACTTACAAACAAAATACTGCGTAGTACGGAATTTGTTTTACACTATCGCTAAACTCAAAATTATAAGGTGAAATTTTCATCGAGTATAACATTTTATGCTGCTGACGGTAAATACTAAGACTTTTTGATCTGGAACCGTCCTCTGGCTTTATCTCAACCGGAATAATCCCATCTTTGGTATGGATCAAAAAATCTATGCTTGCCTGGGAATTTGATTCCCAGAAAAAAGGACAATATCCTTTTGCAGTCAGAGATTGCATTACATAGCAATCCAACAATATTTTATTTTGTTCTTCTGCCCGAAAATTTTTGGATAAAGCTGAATAAATTCCAAGTTCTGCCGGATAAAGCCGAAAAGGATCTCTTAGTTTTAAATTTTCAAACGACGCACTTTTTTGTCTTTTTTCTATTGATATATTTGTTAAATTTATATCATTTGGACAGTATAATAAAATATAATCTGATATAAGGTGTTCTATTGCTTGCTGATACAATGCAAAAGTAGCTCCTTTTCGAATCAAGCGATATTGAAATTTTGGGTTTTTCTTTTCCAACTGTCCTGGAACAATATCCAGCACCTGCTGCATTTTTAAAGCAAGCCCTTCCTTTGAATATTGGGTGATATCGTATCGAATTCTTCCAAGAAGTGTTTGATGTTGTTCAAACAGGTTATTTGTTTCATCAAAAGAAAGATATTCATGAATTGCTGCTGGCATACCTCCCACGGTTATATAATCTTTAAATAATTCTGATAATTCATTATGTACCATCGCTGGAATCTTATGCCCGGTCTGATAATGCCCGCGAATTACTTCTGCATACCATTCTGAACCGACAGCACAAAGAAATTCATCAAACTGAAATGGAAAAAGCTGATGAATTTCGTATTCGGAAAGTGAAAATTGCTGCGGCATTGCATGGCTGGAAATAAGAAGAAGGGAAAAAGAATATTCTGCTTTCAGTGCAGAAAAAAAATTAGTAAAGCAGTTATTTTCAATAAAAAAATTGAAAGGAATTTCATCAAAAACAATCAGGAAATTGGTGAAAAATTCTTCTGGAACTTCAAATACTTCAGATAAAATTTTTGGAAAGTACTCGATAAAACTGTCTGTACTTTCCATCAATATAAGTTTTTGCATTAAAATATTTTTTTGCAGAGATTCCTGTTCAAAGTTTAAATACAAAACACCTTCATAAAAGTTTTTTGCAAAATCCAATGCAAGAAAGGTTTTTCCGCACCCGCGCAATCCGAACAAAAAGTAAGGTTTTCGCATACTATGACTCTTCCATTTTATAAGATGCTCTGTCAGATTTCTTTTCATATTATACCGCCGATATTCTTAATTTTTCTATTAGTGCAGAAAAATAATCTGGAAGTGGTGCTTCAAATTCCATATATTTTCCTGTAGATGGGTGAATAAATCCAAAGATACGAGCGTGAAGAGCCTGTCCTTGCAAGGAAAAAGGATTTTTGGACGACCCGTAAACATCGTCTCCAAGCAATGGATGCCCAATGCTGGAAAGATGCACGCGAATCTGGTGTGTTCTTCCGGTTTCCAAGCTGCATTCTACATGAGAATATTTTGTGCCGAAATTTTCAATCACTGTATAATTTGTAGCGGCAGGTTTTCCGTTTTTTTCATTGATTGCCATTTTCTTTCGATCGGTCGGATGTCTGCCAATCGCTCCTTCCACTCTGCCGCACTTGTCTTTGAATGCATGATAGACAAGCGCATTATATTTTCTGGTGATCGAATGGGCTTTTAGCTGTTCAGAAAGGCACTGGTGCGCATGATCGTTTTTACATACAATTAAAACTCCTGTTGTATTGCGGTCAATCCGGTGAACGATCCCTGGACGAAGAACGCCGTTAATACCAGACAGCTCTTCTTTGCAATGGTATAAAAGCCCGTTGACCAATGTTCCTGAAAAATGCCCTGCTGCCGGATGGACGACCATATCTTTTCCTTTATTTATCAAAATAACATCTTTATCTTCATATAAGATATCGAGAGGAATCGGTTCTGGTTTTACATAAAGCGGCTCTGGCTCTGGAATAAAAAGTTTGATCTCCTGTCCTGATTTTACTTTTTCTCCTGGCTTTGTCCGCTTATCATTCAATAAAACCTTGCCGTCATCAATCAGCTTTTGAAGATAGGAACGTGAAAGATCCTTCTGTAATTCGGATAACAGCCGGTCAAGACGCCAGCCGTGATATTGTTCTTCTACAGAAATTTGTTTTAAACTTTCCATAACCGTTCCTTTCATGATCTTTAAAATGGAGTAAAATTTCAAAGTGTTTTCTTATCCGGTTTTACATAAAGCGTTCCAGAATACAATTGTTTTTCCATATTTTTTTCAACGTAATTTATAAATTTATGCAATATTTTATTTTTCAATATACTCCAGAAAAAACTTTCTGTAATTCCCAGATACCGAATTATTTGTTCCTTCCTGTGTCATCGTTCAGCTCTTCACGATAGACAAAAATAGAAAGAATAATACCGACGAACACAGAAACTGTAATATAAATATCTGCCACATTAAAGGTGGGAAAATTGATAAATTCAAATTTTAAGAAGTCTGTTACACAGCCAAATCGAAAACGATCGATAATGTTTCCAAGCGCGCCAGCACAGACAAATACAAGAATCCATCTTACTGGAAGATATCGTTTTTTCATCGGTACTTTAAAATAAAACCATACGACACAACCGAGAATCAAAAGTGTAAACACAAGAAGAAATATGGTCTTCCCACCAAAAATTCCCCAGACTGCTCCATCATTCTCCAGATAATCAAAACTGAACAGTCCCGGCAAAACCGTAATCTTTCCTCCTGTCTTTAACGTTTTACGCGCCCATACTTTTGTAATCTGATCAAGAAAAAGCAAAAACAGACATAATACCAGATGAAAAATCCGCTCTGTGGCAATACGATTTTTCTGGCTTGTATTCTGCAACATCTTTCCTCACATTCTGCTGCCAATCCGCAGCCTATATAAAAAAACAACTTATTTCATTGCGATTCACGTTTTATACCAGTCTGCAAACTTTTTTGCCTGATAAAAATTATGTTTATTATTAAGTAAACATAGAAAAAATATCTTGGTATAGATAATCTTTTATAAAATTTTATCTATATACATACTTTTCAAAATTTATACAGCGTTAATCTAC
>CAMUAR010000109.1 GCA_947086895.1 uncultured Lachnospiraceae bacterium
TAGAGCACTTGACTTTTAATCAAGTTGTCGCGGGTTCGATTCCCGCGTGTCTCATGGTGGCGGAAGGCTTAGAGAAGAACGAAAGTTCGCAAAAGATAAATGCGGATTTTCGTTCTTTTCTATATGTACAGGTCTATCACTCAAATAAGAAAATTAAAGAGCTGATTTTAATTGATAATTCTTTGATCGTTTATTTAATTCTTTATAAATTAATTTCTTATTTTGATATAATAATGCTGCCTTCTTCTATTTTTGAATCATTTTCTTTATTGACAAAATATAATAATGCTGTATAATTAGATTGCATAGTTACTCGTAAAAAGAAAACGAAGCAGATATTTTGCCAAAATCTTAGTTTTTAAAAATCTTTTGAAATTATACTATATAATTTGGATATTATTTTTCAGTAATTAAAATAATTATCCGAAACACATTTAATAGAGAATATATTCTTTGCTAAATATATCTGATATTTTTAGACTCTAACAGGTTGTTTTTAGATATTTATATAGTATTAGAGCATGTTCGGAAAATAATAGTTACATAAAAAAAGTCAAAAAATTCATTCAGTATCAATAAAAATAAATCAATTTCTTTGAAAAAAGAAAAGCAATAATTCCCATACATCGTTTGTTAGATTGGCAAATCAGACTAGTTTTTTAAATACGTCTTAGTAAAAAAGATATTTTTATTATTCAAAAATAGATTGGTTCTATGAACTGGAAATAGTGGAGGGTATTTTATATGGCAAAAATGACGTCAGCTTATGCGAACAAGCTGTTAAAACAGCTGGGAGAGGACAAGGAATTCTGGTCAGATAAGGAAAATAATTCATGTCTGTATACGGCGGCAGTCGGTGAGACGCCGGTTGTACCAGATTATAATTATAGTGAAGTGACAGCAACCATCGCCGAGATTGACCGCAAAATCTGTGTTATTAAACATGCAATTAATCTTGCAAATGTCACCAGCCAAATTCAGGTAGGCAAAGAAACCATGACGGTTGATACTGTTCTGGTCGCGATGGCACAGAAGAATAAACGCAAGACTTTCTTGGATTATCTGCGCAAACAGCAGCCAAAAATGCGTAAAGAATTGCAAGCTTACAATATGAGAAATACGACGCCGGAATATCAGTATATCAATTATGATTTGGATCAGATCAAACAGGAATATGAAAAGGTTACAGCGGAAATTATGGATATGCAGCTTGCGTTAGATAAACATAACCAGACATTTGAATTTGAGATACCGTTGTAAAAAGAACTTAAAGAATTCTTTTTGTGATAATATAATAATTTACAAATTACGGTAGAATAAATTATAGTATTTTCCATGCAGTCAGACCTTTTGTAACAGTGATTTGTTACTTTGTACGATGGTTTATTGTTGTTTTGTTGTTTTGTTATCTGTTATTTGGTTGTTGCATTTGATTGTTTAAGGTTGCAAACCTCCTATGGCATTTAACTTTGCTGACTGCAAAAAACTTGTGCTTCGGTGCGGGGTATGGAAGTTTGGTTTTATATACCCCATTTTATTGTGTTTGATTATTTCAAGTTTACGGCACTGGAAACAGTGTCTTTTACTTTATGAGAGAATGTCAAAAAGAGACTGTTGCAAAACAAGCATTTCCATAAGAAGTTTTATCAAATGAAATTTAGGCTTGTGATTTGTGACACCGGAACTTTGTACTTTGCAGCAGTCCTTAGATTCTATGCTGTGTAAATATTGTTTTATGGGAAAATTCTGCGTATAATATATTTCTTGCCCATACTGCACAGATAATAAGGAGGAAGATTTTTGCAGGAGAAAAAATGGGGAATCTGTTTGGATTGTGAAACTTATAATATAGGATTATTTCAGAAGGTTGTACAGTATCAAGAAGATGATGAAAGTGATGAAGTGATCATTATACTTCCGATTACTGCTCAAGTAAGCAAAAAGAATATTAAGGAATTATCGGAATCCCCGAAATATATTTATGGTGAAAAGGTTTTTCCGTGTAATCATCCCAGTATAAAAGGTGTTATTTTGGAAATTCAATGGCATTTTAAATTGAAATGCTATATTTATATAATTGAGATTAATGGGAAAAGAAAAAGCAAACGCTATTTTGATGATGATTTAAAACGTATAGAATAATTTGTTATGTGTAAACAAAAAAGGGTGCCAAAAACTTTTGAAAAATGGCACCCTTTTTTGTTTGACAAATAAATTTGTATAAAAGGTTTTCATTGAAAAGCAAAAAGGGATTTTTGTATTTATATAATCGATAACTTTATAATTATTTATCAATAAAAAGTTGGAAGGTTTTTTAAATTTTTTGATTTTCCTCTTGACAAAAGTGTTTATATACTGTATATATAGATATATACAGTATATAAACACTTTTTAAAATACTTTTTCTCCAACATTATATTTTTTTAGAAATAAAACAAGATTGAAACATTGAAAGAAGATTTCTATAAATTTTTGCTGGTATTGTAAAGTGATCAAATGTTTTTGATAGTTTGCTTTACTTGCCTATTCTGATATAGATAAATGTAAGTGTCTATCTTGATAAAATGCTTTATTTGTCTATTCCAATATAAGCAAATGTAAGTGTCTATCTTGATAAATTGCTTTATCTGCCTATTCTGATATAAGCAAATGCAACGGTCTGTCTTTATAACTTGTAATTTAGAGTAAAGGGGGTTTTGGTGTGATCGAACTAAGTGGTGTGGAAAAAAAGCTTGGTGATTTTGCGTTGAAAGATATTTCACTTCAGCTTCCCAAAGGTTATATTATGGGGCTGATTGGAGCAAACGGAGCTGGAAAGACGACTTTACTTCATATTATTCTTGGCTTGTACCGCGCAGACAAGGGAGATGTTCGAATTTTTGGGTGTAAGCCTGATATTGATGAGGTGAAAGTGCGGGGAGAAATTGGGTGGGTGCTTGCAGAAGAATTGTTCCATTCAGGATTTACTTTGCAGGAGAACGCGCAATTTTATGGAAAATATTATTTGAATTACAGCAGAGCATTGTTTGAGGACTACTGTGAGAGGTTTGGATTAAAACCAGACAAAAAATTGAAAGAACATTCCAAAGGAGAAAAATTAAAGTTTCAGTTTGCTTTTGCTATGTCGCATCAGCCAAAATTATTGTTGTTGGATGAGCCAACAGCAAGTTTTGATCCTGAATTTCGAGCGGAGTTTTTAAGAATTATTACACGGTTTGTTTCTGATGGGGAACATAGCGTTATATTGGCGACTCATTTGACAAAAGATCTTGATCGGATAGCAGATTATATCGCTATGTTGGATGCAGGCAGATTGATATTTCATTTGGAGCGCACACAATTGGAAGATCGATATCGGCTTGTGGCAGGAGAGGAATATAAAATAAAATGTTTGCCTGCAGATCAAGTGATTGCTATGGAAAGCGGGGAGTATGGAGCACGGGCGTTTGTAAAATATAATCAGAGGTTTGTGTATGATTCAGAGCTTGCAGTGAGCGTGCCGAATCTGGAAGATATTATGTTTTATCTGTTAAAAAAAGAAAAGCAGCCAGGACGTTGGTAATTTACAATCATAAATAGAGATAAGAAAAAATTTAATTTAATTACAATATAATACTATATCTAATAAAATAAACAATAATATATTGATATATATAGTGTATTATAATATATAATATTTTGTTTCTGTGATATATTTATTTTGATTATAGGAAAAGGAAAGGAGGAATTTATAGTGTTATACATGGTTTTGGATGATTTTCGAAGAAATTTTAAGTATGGCGTTAAACGAATGTTTGAGCGGTTTGAAAACTGGTATTTGTTTTTCTGCATGTTGATTTTCCCACCAATTTTATTTCATACTTCTATACATAAGTGTTTTATTTATTATTTTAGTTTTATTCCAATGTTGGGTGCTTTATTGCTCTCGCGCATGTATGGGGGATGGATGGAAAAAACATTGTTTTTATGCCCGCTGGGGAAGAAAGACCGAGAGAAATATTATTTGATTTCTTGGGGAATTCGCACAGCATCAGCAGTCTTTTTATTTCTTTTGCTTAACGGCATACTTTTTATTGCGGGATGGCTGCACCCGTTGGCTTTTATTCTTATGTTTATACTTATGGCATTTTATTCTGCGGCGGTTAATCTGTACTGTGGAGGTGCAAAAAGAGAAAATGGAATGTTGGAACAAAAGCGTGTGCTTCCTGAAAATTATGAAACGTGGAATGTTGTTGGACAAATTCTGGGATTGGGAGCGATGGTTGTACTTGTTGTGGTTCTTGGAGATGCGGAAAAATCCAAAATAACAACATGGGAATTTATTATAGTTTCTGTGTTTCTTTTCGCTAATATTTTAATACAAATTAAAATTATAAAGTGTTTTCGTTTTATTATGGATTATGTAACGCAATTTGAGCAGTCCTTAAAATACGAGCCGAAAAAACATGGAGGTCAAAATATTTGAAGAATATTGAAAACAGTTTGATTGTACCACAAGTGATGTTAATTGTCTGTTTTCACTGAATCAAAATAAATGGAGTCTATAAATGCGCAAACTCGGAAAAATATAAAATATTGTTTTTAAACCAAAGACCTTGATCTGTATTTTTGCGCTATTGTCTTTATAATGCGAAATTCGTTATGTGATATTTTGTATTTGCTTATTTATAGTAAAATTTTATTTACATTAAAATAAGAAAGGTAATTTTTCCTGTTTGATTAAAATTTTATCAGATATTGGAATGTGAGGAAGAATGAAAATTATAATTAGAACACAGGGGACGCTGGCAATTTATGAACAGATTGTCGATCAGCTAAAAAATGCAATTATAACAGGGGAACTAAAAGCGGGAGAAGCGCTTCCCTCAATCCGTTCCCTGGCGGGGGAGCTGGAAGTCAGCGTTATTACAACAAAGCGCGCATACGAGGAATTGGAAAAGGAGAAGCTGATTCGATCTGTTCCAGGGAAAGGTTTTTATGTCTGCGAGTATAATAAAGATTATTTGAAGGAAAAACAATATATTATACTGGAGCGAAGAATGGCAGAAGTACTTGCGGATTGCCGTAAAGCGGGAATGTCAAAACGTGATGTGCTTGATTTGGTGGAAACTTTATTTGAAAGCCCATAAATATTTAAATAGGATATAGAAAGATCAATCATTATATTGCGTACATAACGTATAAAAGCAAAGCAGAGAATCAAGACAGAAAAGTATAAAATCGCTTGTAAGCGGTAGAATGTGAGGGATTATGTTGCTGGAATTTCAACATGTTACAGGAATTAAAAAGGGTTTTTGTTTGCAGGATATTACATTTTCAATACCTAAAGGGTATTTGGTTGGACTGGCTGGAAAAAATGGAGCAGGTAAAACAACATTGCTGCATTATATTGCGGATGAAAAAAAGCATTATACTGGCTCTATTCGAGTTGATGGTGAGGAACTGCATGATTCGCATATTAAGTTGATGAATAAAATTGCGTTTATCGCGGATGAAGTTTTGTTTTTTGGCATGTATACAGCAAGGCAGAATGCAAAGCTGCTTGCGCCATTTTTCGAAAAGTGGGACTGGGAGTTGTTTGAACAGGCGATACAGGGGCTTGGATTGATTTCTGGAAAGCCGCTCAGGCTGGATAAAGTGTTGTCGCAGATGTCAAGAGGGGAGTATTTAAGATTTCAGGTCGCATTTGCAATGGCACATCATACCAAGCTCTATTTGCTTGATGAAGTGACTGGAGGCATGGATCCAATTTTTCGTCGGGAATTTTTCCGGTTACTGCATCGGATTTTAGAACAGGAAAATGCTTCTATACTGATGACAACACATATTCAGGAAGAATTGGAAGAAAAAATGGACTATATTGGAATTTTGGAAGAAGGGCGGCTGGTTTCGTTTGGGGAGGCTGTATAAATTAAAATTATAAAAATTCAATGATTTATAAGAAGATAGATAGGACAGATAGGGAATGTATTTTGACATTTGATCCGAAACTTGCTTGTCTGGAAGAGTTCAATAAAAACAAGATTCATAAGCCGAAATAAGCAAATACAAAATATTGTACAATACATTCTGCAAGATACGAATAAGGTAATAAAAATTAAGAAGAGACTGCATTAATGCATTTTTCAGAATTTGTTTCTTTAAAAGGCAAAAAACATAATATTTATTTGTTTAAAAATGTGGGGAGATTATTAAGAAAGACCAACTATAAAAAGTCAAGTAGAAAAATGAAAAATTAATAACAAAATT
>CAMUAR010000110.1 GCA_947086895.1 uncultured Lachnospiraceae bacterium
TTCAACGACTTACTATCCATTACAAGTTCATAGGGGCACTGGAAACCCTTGAATGATGGATACACCTATTCCAACTATCCTACAGATACTGGTATAATGTACAACCAGCCGCACATATATTTTTGCAAAAACATATCGGAGGCTTCTTAATGCCAGAGTTTGAAAAAAAGGACTTGTTTTATGCCATTTCTAAGACAATTTTCCTCTGTGCCTGTCTGTTTCTTCTGTTTGCGGCACTGTTTACTTACATACCAAAGGCAGTTGAAACAATCGGGGATGCTGTCTCAGAAAAACGCATACCAATCTACTGCGTCAGTACAGAAAAACCGCAGGTCGCGCTTAGTTTTGACGCTGCTTGGGGAAACGAGGACACTGCGCGGATTCTTGAAATTCTTGCAAAAAATGACGTCCGTGTCACATTTTTTATGACGGGCGGATGGATGAACAAGTACCCGGAGGATGTGAAGGCAATTCTTGCCGGCGGGCATGACCTTGGAAACCACAGCCAAAACCATAAGGAAATGTCAAAGCTTTCGCTGGAACAATGCAAAGAAGAGCTGATGCAGCCGCATGAATTTATCAAAGAATTAACTGGAAATGAAATGATTTTGTTCCGCCCTCCTTACGGGGATTACAATGATACTGTAATCAATGCGGCCGAGGAATGCGGCTATTACACAATCCAATGGGATGTTGATAGTTTGGACTGGAAAGATTACGGTGTGGACTCAATTATTAAGACGGTAACCGAACACAAGCATCTTGGCGACGGTTCAATTATCCTAATGCACAACGGTGCAAAATATACTGCGGACGCGCTGGAATCGGTAATTACGATTTTAAAAGAAAAAGGTTATGAGCTTGTCCCTATTTCTGAACTGATTATTCGGGAAAATTATGAAATCGACCATGAAGGCAGACAGCATTCAAAGTAATGGGATGTGGTATAAAATTCGTAACCTATACAGATCGTGGAATTTTGGTCTTGTATTTGGACTGGTAATTTGATTTACTATTACCAGTCCCCTGTTTTTTCTAAGAATTTTGTTGTAAAATTTTTATACCAACCAACATTTTGCCGCTGCGCGGCAACACAAATTCAAAGTGTGAGACTTGGAACTTCTTCCTTGTTGCAACGGCATTTTGGCGCGATTTATAAAATTTTTGTAATGCACTTTTTAGAGAAATCGAATTGCCGCGCTGCGGCGGAATGTGAGGAAAAAATGCAGGAAAGAAACAAACAAATGGACGTGCTGTTATGTCTTGGTATGATTTTGGTAGTTCTTGGGCATGTTGGGACAAACAGCTGGAAAACAGAATTATTTGACTGGTTTGTAATTTACTCTTTTCATATGCCATTGTTCTTTTTTATATCAGGATATTTTTACAAACCAGAAAGAGAAAAAAAGTACGGGAATACGGTTCTTCGTCTGATAAAAAAATTTGTCCTGCCGTATTATATCTGGAATTTATTTTATGCTGTAATTGTTTTTGCACTAAAAAACGCGGAGCTGGTTCGGTTCAATTTAAATCCCAGTATTTCAAATTTTTTTATCACGCCATGGACAACGGGAGACCAATATCAGCTAAACAGCCCCGCTTGGTTTTTGCTTACGCTGTTTCTTGTAGAATTTGTCTATTTGTCATTGCATAAGCTTTTTTCATTTCTAAAATTAAAAAATGAATATCTTTTGCTTCCTCTTTTTCTTGGCATGGGGATTGCCGGAGGCGGAATGATGGTTTATGGCGCTGCAAAAGGAAACATGTTAATCCTTGTCAAGCTTTTGTATGCGATCTTTTTTTATCATCTTGGACATTTATACAAAGAAAAACTTGAAAAATTTGACCGGCTCAACAACCTTGCCTATTTTGGAATCCTGTTTGTTATTCAGTATTTTTTGATGGTAAAGACAAATGGTTTTCCGTATATTAGTATGTGGAACGGCAGCATTACCACTATGGGCAAAAACGTTTTTCTTCCGGTTGCTGTAGCGCTTACTGGAATCGCGTTTGCTCTGCGCGTTTCAAAAATTTTAACCCCGTCTTTTGGAGACAGTACAATGGTAAAAAAGATCAGCACATCCACCAAAACAATTATGATTCACCATTATGCTGTTATTGTATTTTTTAACGTTGGTCTTTCCCTCCTTTACCGCGCTGGAATTCCGTTAAAAAATTTTGATCCTGGCTGGGTTTCTGTACTCTATAAATATCCTGGTCCACACAATCATACAGAACTGTTTTCACTTGTTTATATTGTTCTTTGTTTTGCTGTTCCAATCGGCGGAAGTGTTTTGTTCGGGAAAATGAAAAATATCGTTGTCGGGAAATTACGGCAGGTGTGTAAATAAAAAAACTTGAAAAACTGCAAAGTTTTAAAAGGCAGCTGCAAAATTTAGCAGCTGCCTTTTTAGGTCATATCTGAAAAATACAATCGATTTGTCAACGCATGTTATTTTTCAAACCAGCTTGTATTTTTATTCCTGAAACTGAATTCCATATTTTATCGTTCGGTATGCCGGTGCTAATTCTGCTGCCTGCTGAAAGAATTCTTTCGCTTTTTCCTTTCTGCCAAGCCCAAGATTTCCAAGCGCCATCAGATAATAACAATGTGCTTTATTCCGCAATGTATAATCCTCATCAAAAATAATAAAATCCGGTAAGGATACTGCAAAATAATCAATTTTTACATTGTCGTATAAGTGCCGTTCTCCATAGTCCAACAGACGGTAGAATCTTGATTTCGCCTGTGCTGCCATGCCGAATTCCTGCCATGCAAGCCCCTGGTAAAGAATCATCTCCGCAGGCTGGTCGTTGTAGTACATCGCTCCCGCTGGTTCGTCTGTGCCAAGCGTTGCTTTCTGGAAACATTCTTTTGCTTCCTCATTCTTGTTCTGGGCTTTTAAACACTTCCCAAGATAATAATATAAATGATTGTCCTTTGTTCCCTCCAGTTTTCCTTCTCCAAGGTTGTCCGGGTAAATAAACGCCGCTCTTAACAATTCTTCTGCACGGCTGTAATCGCCCGCTGCCATACATTCTTTTGCCAGCTCCAAAAGGGAGAGTTCATACTGCGTTGTGATTTTTCCCTCGCCGCCTTCCCATGGGTGGAAATAGTGCGCCATAATACAATCAAGTGCTTCTTTGTAATGCCCTGCGGCGTTGAGAAGCGTAATATACTCGACATACAAGTCGTCTCTTTTCTCTGCCAGACCATTATGCTTTTTATAATTGGAAAGTCTCTCCTTTACGTCCATCCCAAGTTTTTTATAGAGCTGATCCAGTTCCAAAAATACTCTGGCATCCGTTGTATCAAGAGAAAATGCACGTTCCATCGAACGCCTTGCCGCATTTTCATCTTTTTTCTTATTATAGTAAGCAATTGCAAGATTTCGATGTACTGTCGCGAAATCCGGCTCTGCCGCCGCAGCCTTCTCCCACAGCGCAATCGCTTCCTTCCACTGAAGCCTGTCGTACATTAAGTTTCCAAGATCGTATGCTGCCCGATGTACAGACTTATGTTTTACGGCAAAAGAAAGAACTGCGATATCTTCCAGCTTGTTCGGGAAACAGCAATCGTGGGAAACCTGCTCTGCCTTTTGCAAAAGCTCCTCAACCCAATTTTTATTTTGCTCTTCTTCCTCACCGTACATTTTTGCAATGTAATAAGCTTCATAATATTTTAAAAGCGGATGTTCGCTGCCGCATTCGCGCAGCAGAATACATGCTTCCTCATAAGCGCCAAACTCCGCGTAATCCCTTGCAGCCATAAGATAATTTTCCGGAAAATCCCTCATTTTTTTATGCAGTTTAATGTAACAATCCTCGGAACGATTGTTTCTTTCTTTGCAGGACTCCAATATAATTTCCTCATTGCCTGACACAAAATCAAATGGGTCAAGCAAAAGATTTTCTTTTACCTGCTGTACGGCATCCTGTACTCTTCCCAGATTTCGAAGCAGATAAGCTTTTAATCCGCGCGCTTTTATATTGTGTGCATTCTTTATAAGCGACTTTTCAATATGTTCAAAAGCTTTCTGCCACCTTCCATTTTTCGCGTCGATCGCCGCCAGATAATAATAGGACATTTCCTGCTGTTCATTGCTCCATGCGGCTTTAAAAAACGTATCATACGCCTCGGATTCTTCTCCCTGATAAAACAGAGCCAATCCAAGAAGGTAGAATGTCTCGCCATGGTATGGATTTGGATTTTTCCAAGTCAGCCGCTCCAACGCCTTTCGGAAATACTCCTCTGATTTGGCAAATTGTCCCCGGCGGAACAACAAAAGCCCATAAGCATTGTTAATACGAATATCACCAGGATCTCGTTTCAATCCCTCCAAGTAATAATCGTCCGGGCAAAATGTCGCGTGTCTGTATTGTTCCAAATGCTGTCCTGTCAGATAAAGCTCCTCGTTTGTTAAAATCTCACTAGGCTCTTTCGCCGCCTGCGCAGGTTCAGGAAGTTTTTGAATCTCCTCTTTTTCCGGCTGGTATGAGACAAGCAGCTTGCCTTCCGACAATACTTCAATATACAATTCTTCTTCCGGCGCACCGTTTAAATCTATTGTTTTTTCATATGTTTTTACCGGGGAAAGTTCTGCCTCTTCCTCCAGCAAAAGGCGTCCTTCTGTTGTTATATCTGTTATATTACTATTGGATAAAATAGTCTTTTGTTTTACACCTGCCCACAGCCGAATCTGTGCTTTTTCATAGCGGCTGGTCGCATAAACTGCAATCTCTGCGGTATCATTTTTGCAGATAAGAGAAAGCATCGCCTTCGTCGTTGCATTTTTTACCTGTCCAACCGTTTTATACGGCATAAAGTACTGGTGGAATGTTTTTTCCTCAAATGGTTTCAGCCATGTAAAATCCGGTTGATTATCCGTATACACACCGGTCATCAGCTCTATATACGGACCGTCCGCATCCGTTAGATTTCTGTCCCACGCCTGCCCAAAATCGCCGCATCCCCATGTCCACTGCTTTTTTCCCGGGGAAATATGGTGGTCTGCCACATGCAAAAGTCCTGCCTGCCTGCCGTAATCATATCCTCCGACAAAATCATAATTTGATTTTTCTGCCATGTACGAGGTTGGCACTGGAATATTTTTATAGCGGGAAATATCCACGCCGTCGCTGTAATCCTTTTTATAATAGATCCCTGTTGCAATCGGAAATCTCGATACATCCCTCTTTCCATGATCCATCACCGCATGAACGTCCGGCGGAAAAATCGATTGCGTCTGATCGTTTACGGCAACCGCCGGGTTTGCCCACCATAAAAAAGTCTGCGGCATCGGCGTCCGATTGTACAACTGACCTGTCACATCAATATAAGCCCGCCCTGGATATAGCGTCAGCTTTGTAATTGCCTTTGTACCATACATTTGATCTACATCGTGAAGCAGAACGGATTTCTCTCCTTCTTCGCCGGTAAAAAGCTCATAATCAACAGGCAAAAATGTTGTTGGTCGATGATGCTGCGGCCAGTTAAACTCAATTCCGCCCGAAATCCACGGTCCTGTCAATCCGACAAGCGCCGGCTTAATTACATGATTATAATACACGAAATCATATCCGTTTGTCTTGTCGTAAGCCCTCTGTATTCTTCCTCCAAGCTGCGGCAGCACCATCACCTTTAAATACTCGTTTTCCAGCATAACAGCGGTATATTCCACATCTTCCCGCTCCTCGCGGATGCTTTCGATCGTCGGGTATGGATAAACTTTTCCGCTGCTGCCCTGATAGACACGCTTTTCCAAAAACATTGGATTTTTCTGAGGCTCTCCGATTTTGTAGGTTGGTATCGTTACCTTTTCCTCCCACACTCTTGTCTCATTTTTAATTTCCATTTCTTCCTCCATTTCTAATCCGCAAAAATTTTGCGGCGGTGTACGCTGCAATGCCCGTTTCTTTTTTTGCACCGCAAAATGTTTTATAATTCCTGCAAAGCAATTTTATTTTTATTGTAAGCCAAATCCGTTTGCGTTATCTTTGATCTGTCGATATCATACCATATCGTTCCGATATGGTACTCTCCGAGGGATGCGCACAGTTCGCAAAAGAAGATACTCTCCCCTCGGTCGAGCGCGAACTGGCGCAGGTATAATATCTGTCGATATCATACCATATCGTTCCGATATGGTACTCTCCGAGGGATGCGCACAGTTCGCAAAAGAAGATACTCTCCC
>CAMUAR010000111.1 GCA_947086895.1 uncultured Lachnospiraceae bacterium
TCCGGCGTACTGCCAGCCAGACTAAGGGGGAACAGAATGTTTTCTTTTACGGTCAATGTTGGAACCAGATTAAAATTCTGATACACAAAGCCTACTTTGCTGCGGCGAAACACAGCCAGCTCTTTTTCCTTCAAACCGGACAGATTTACACCATCCACGATTACTTCCCCCTCATCAGGGGTATCCAGCCCACCAATCATGTTTAACAAAGTGGTTTTGCCGGAGCCGGATGCACCAATAATGGCGGTAAACTTACCTTTCTCAATAGAAAGGTCGATACCATCCAAGGCTTTGACTTGTGCCTCTCCCTTTCCAAAGTATTTCTTTAATTGATGTACTGTTACGATTTCCATCGTTTTATACTTCCTCTCTCCCTTTTTCATATACGTTATTTGCTCAACTCAGCAAATAGACAGAGAAGGTGGTGCCTTTTCCGTAATTTGATTTTACGCTGATATAGCCTTTCTGCCGCGTAATGATTCCGTTGGCAAGATACAGACCCAGACCAACGCCTTCTTCGGCTGCTGTTTCCTGCGCCCGATAAAAACGCTGAAAAACATCGTGATAATGCTCCTCATGGATGCCTATACCAGTATCAGAAATATCAATTCGCGTATAGAATTGCCATGGGCGAACAGATACAGAAATGCTGCCGCCTTCCGGGGTGTATTTTACCCCGTTGTCCAGGATATTGCCCAGAGCCTCCGCTGTCCACTTAGGGTCATGCTGCACAGTAACCGATGGCGCGCAGTCCACTGACAACTGGATATTTTTTTTGTCCGCTTTCGCCCACACGGTACTGATCGCCTGAGCAATGGTCTTATCCAGAGGTGCTTCTTCTATGTGCAGAACAAAGGTCCCTGTTTCCAGCCGGGACATTTTGATCAAAGACTGCATTAAAAAATCCAATTTATTGATCTGTGACGCCATGGTTTCCAGAAATTCCGCCCGCTTTTCTTCTGTCAGCCGATGCTGCTGAAGGATGCCGGTAAATATATGAATATTGGCAATCGGAGTTTTCACCTGATGAGAAATATCACTGACCAGCTCCTGAATGGTCTGCTTATCCCGTTGGCTCTGCACTTTGCCCTCGTTCATAATATCATAGTACTGCAAGAGCTTTCCCTGTACCTTGGCTGTTACGCTATCCTCATAAGGCCGCTCCACCTCCGGCTGTCTCCCGGAAATCAAGGCATCCAGCGTATCACATATTTCATCTGCAAAGTGAAAGATCTGTCTCTGCCAAAACCATATCCACAGACCGGCTAATACAAAAATACCACCTGTCACAGCTAACAGGCTGTAACGAACACTGGAACGGGGAACAAATGCCCACAATAGCCAGCACAGCAAAGAAAAAAGCACCGCAGCTGCCAAAACCATCAAAATTTTCAAAGCTTTTGCGTGCTTTTTCATTGTTTGCCTCCTGTCCATATATACCCCATACCCCGGATGGTTTTAATATAGGTATGATTGTCATTCTCGATCTTCGCCCGAAGCCGATTCATCGTCACAGTAAGTGTGTGGTCATCAATGAAATTCCCATCACAATCCCACAGCCGTTCCAGCAAAAGCTGACGGGTAATGATGTTACCCGCATTCTCTGTCAGTGCTTTCAGCAACTTATATTCGTTGGGCGTGATCGACAGCTTTTCGCCGCCCCGCACGGCAGTCAGCGCGCCAAAATCAAGCAGAAGAAATCCGTCAGTCCAGCGGTCCGCATGAGTCATAGTAACTTTACTTGCTCTGCGGATGGCGACCTCTACCCGCCGCAAAAAAATCTGCATATGAAACGGCTTTGTAATATAATCCTCTGCGCCCAAATCAAATCCATTCAGCACATCCTGCTCTAAATCATTTGCTGTCAAAAAAATCACAGGAAGTTCCGGTTTGATTGCTTTTACCTCTCGACAGAGATCAAAGCCGTTGCCATCCGGCAGATTCACATCCATAATCACAAGGTCAAATGGATCCTCCTGCAAAAGCTGTCTGGCCTTCCGGCAGTTATATGCTGCCACCGTCAGATAGCCGTTACTGTCCAATTCAAAACACAGTCCGGCACTTAAGGCCAGATCATCTTCTATAACTAAAATTCTCATTGCTTATCACCTTCTCGCTTCTTATATCTGACGGGAAACACCATCTTTCACTTGCCTCTTTAAGCGTCATATAATCCATATTCATACCTCCGACAATCCACTCTATTATATTTCATTTGCTAGAAGAATACAAGTCACTGCAATTTTAGAAAGTACAGACATAAAGAAAACCCTTGAAAATACTGGACTTTCAAGGGTTTTTCCAATCTCTTTTATTGTAACGAAATTATCTCTTGGAGAACTGTGGCGCACGGCGTGCTGCTTTCAAACCGTACTTCTTTCTCTCCTTCATTCTTGGATCTCTTGTCAGGAAGCCTGCCTTTTTTAATGCCGGACGATAATCTGCATCCGCCTGAAGCAGTGCTCTTGAAATACCGTGACGAATTGCGCCTGCCTGACCGGTAAAACCACCGCCGCGCACATTTACAAGCACATCAAATTTATCTATACTCTCTGTAAGAACAAGCGGCTGACGAACAACGAGCTTTAAAGTCTCAAGTCCAAAATAATCATCGATTGTTCTTTTATTGATCGTAATTTTTCCGGTGCCTGCTACAAGGTAAACCCTGGCAACACTGCTCTTTCTTCTACCGGTTCCGTAATATCTTCCCTTAGCCAATGTTATTTCCTCCTTTCAGTCCGATTAAAACTTAAACTCTAATGCTTCTGGCTTCTGAGCTGCATGGTTATGCTCTGGACCAGCATATACGTGCAGTTTGGTAATCATGCTTCTTCCAAGAGGTCCCTTTGGAAGCATACCCTTTACCGCGAGCTTAATTACTTCCTCCGGTTTCTTTGCCATCATCTGCCTTAATGTGGTCTCTTTCATGCCGCCTACATAATCGGAATGATTGAAGTAAATCTTCTGATCCATCTTCTTTCCGGTTACTCTGATTTTTTCCGCATTTACAACAATTACATAATCACCAGTGTCAATATGTGGTGTATAAATCGGCTTGTTTTTACCTCTTAAAACTTTGGCAATCTCAGAGCAAAGGCGTCCAAGGGTCTGTCCCTCGGCATCTACCACATACCACTTTCTCTCGATTGTCGCCGGGCTTGCCATAAAGCTTTTCATTGGTTTACCTCCTTAAATAAATTTCCTTTATTTCGAATTACCCTGCCAGATTGCTGGCACGGCTTCTTTGGTCGCTTCGTGCATTATAGCGGAAAGCGTTCCCCCTGTCAAGCAAATTTCCAAATTCTTTTGGACAAATCAAAAATTTTTTTGAGAAACATAAGAAAAAATCATTTTGAAAATGACTTTTTCTTAAATATCTATAAATTGTTGAAGTTATATGTAAAATTAATCGCTCGTCTCTCTGCTGCCAAAATAAAACGATAGGACTTGTTTTTGATAACCTGCTTTACTTGCCTGTTCTTAATTAGAGGCAAATGCATCGGTCGATCTTAATAATTTAAAATCAAAAATAATAAATGAATTCATTAATAGATCAGCTCAAAATTATCGCTTGTCCAAGCAGTGAGAAGATGATAATACAATTCCTCTGGCACAAGCAAAACTG
Source organism: uncultured Lachnospiraceae bacterium (assembly GCA_947086895.1). Classification (GTDB taxonomy): domain Bacteria; phylum Bacillota; class Clostridia; order Lachnospirales; family Lachnospiraceae; genus RGIG4057. Next base: position 3,626 of record CAMUAR010000111.1, read on the forward strand.
TATATTCATACCGGGAATAAATACAATCTTTAAACATAATCAATCTCAAACGCTGAGTATTTAACTTTTGATTAAAAAATTTTATTGGTTCTGCGAAATTATCTTTATCGTATGAAATCTTGTTTTTTTCAATTACTGGTAAACTTTTTTTAAGTTCAGGGCGTTTGTCAGAAAAAAAAGAAATTATAAAAGGTCTTAAGTCCTCCTCGTACCCAGCTACTTGAAATCCGTACTGTTTCGCACACAAAAAGGCAAAACAAAAATACTCCATATCTAAATTGTCCTCGGATAAAAAAACAAGAAACTCATCCAAATTTTTTACAAGTAAAATGTGCAGGATAATTTCCTTGTTTTTTTCAAAAAATTCCTTGTAGCGGTTGTTTTCCATAAAATCAACACTGATTTTTAATTCTTCTTTTTCCTGAGGCGACAAAATACAACAAAGCAAATCTTTTATATTCATATTTTATATTCCTTTTTTATAATAACTTTAGCTGGAATCTTTCTATAATTTATTGTTTCGAATAAAATTTTACGGTTTGTTTTTTAAAGCTGTCACCTTCACAATTTAAATTGGAAGCTTTTTTAGAAAAAAGAACATTATGTTGAAAAATCATTTTTCGCACCGTGCGGCAGAAGATTTGTTTTTTATAAATAGCAGATTTCCACAAGCGTCAGCCCGCAGGCAGGCGCAGTCTGTCCTGCCGTCCCACGGTCGCACGCCGCTAAAATCTGTGGAATGCCTTCCGGCTCGCGCCAATGATATCCTGCTTCAATTAATGTCCCGGAAATAATCCGAACCATATTATATAGAAACCCATTGCCGTTTACACGAATTGTAATCAATCTGCCTCCATTTTTCTCTGAATCTGACATTCCACAGCATAAGTTTGGATTTCCTGCCGACTGTTCTAAAATCTCAATCGAATAAATTGTCCGCACAGTTTCCTTCACCTGGGTGTTGACGGAACAAAAACTTTTAAAATCATGTTCTCCAACCAAAAACTCTGCGGCGCGGCGCATCGCTTCCACATCTAAATTTCGATATAAAAAATGTGTATAGCGGGAAAACAAAGGGTTTGGAAACACTGCGTTATAAATTTTATACTCGTAAGTTTTATAACAATTTTGGCGGCGCGGGTGAAAGTTTCCTTCCACCTCGCAGGAATGTTGAATCACAATATCTTTCGGCAAACGCGAATTGAGAGCATAAGAAAATTTTTCTCCAGGAATCTGACTTTCTGTATCAAACACACAGACGTTTCCAAGTGCGTGAACCCCGGAATCGGTACGGCTTGCGCCAATCACCGAAACAGGTTCTTTTAAAAGCGCAGAAAGCTCGCGGTTGATTACCTCCTCAACCGCAAGCCCGTTCGGCTGGCTCTGCCAGCCGCAGTAATTTGTCCCATCGTAAGCTACACGCAGCATAATCCGCTTCATAAAATTCCAACAAACACAAAACCCCGGTCTTCCGGCAGGAAAAGTGCCGTTCCCCTTTCGATTTTTTTATTATTAAGCGATTGCGAAACTCTGGCAGCCAGAAGAATCTATTGCAATTTCCAAGCACATTTTAGTGTTTTATTTTATCGTGACCTTGCAGACTGCTGTTTTTCCATTTGCCGTTTTTACTGTAATTTTTGCTGTTCCTTTGCCGACCGCTGTCACTTTTCCTTTTTTATCCACAGTGGCAACCTTTTTATTATCGCTTGTCCAAGTGTAGGTTGTATAGGCATCGGAAGGCGTTAAAACTGCCTTAAGCGAGTAAGTTTCGCCTTTTTTCAATGTAATCTCTTTTGATATCTTTGTGTCAAGAGGTGGACTTAAAAAACAGTATTTTTTTAATTTTCCCAC
>CAMUAR010000112.1 GCA_947086895.1 uncultured Lachnospiraceae bacterium
TTACTTTTCTTAACGAATTCACTCATTATAGTTCCTTTCCTCACCACAATACCAGCTGGTATTGTAATATTTTCTGAAATTGTTATTCCCTGAAGCACTGTAGCACCCGCGCCAATAAATGCACTTCTTCCAACGAAAACGTCCCCGCATAAAATTGCTCCAACGGCAAGATGTACAAAATCTTCCACAACACAATCATGTTCTACAAGTGACATTGTATTGATAATACATCCTTTTCCTATCCTCGCCCCACAATTTACAACTGCTCCTTTTCCAACAAAAGTTCCTTCTTCCACTAACGCCGTATCAGAAATAATCGCAGAAGGATCGTAAATCACAGGAAGATCATAACCTATTTCTTTCAGTTTCTGATAAATCTTCTCCCGAAGATTTCCTTTTCCCAAATATCCGACACAGATCACAGCATTTTTTATTCCGGATTTATAGAGTCTTTCAAGCTCGTCATCTGTTCCCAAATACGGATATCTGGAATCCTGCACGATCCGTTCTGTATATCCAGCAATCCGAAATTTATGGCTTCTTTCAATACAATCCGCTATGCTTTTTGCATGTCCGCCATATCCGATCAGGACAATATCTTCCACCGAATCCCTTCTTCCTACAATTCAAGCTTTTCTTCCATTCGCTTCATCTCTTCGAATTCCCCCATATCAAGAAAGGAATCTTCACTGATCGGATACATCCCTACCTGACTTCCTTTTTTCAGCAAATCATCTGCCAAGTCTGTCATATGAAACATCCCATTTGGGGGAATCATTTCAATCACCTCTGGATTTAAAATATACATTCCGGTATTGACAAAATACGAAAGTTTTGGCTTTTCCTCCATGGAAGTAACAATTCCCTGCTCTCTTGATTTTAGAACCCCATAAGGCACGACAATATTTTTTAATGCGGTTACAATTGTCATTACATTCCCCGATTTCTGATGATATTCATAGAGATTCGCATAATCTGCATGGATTAAAATATCACAGTTTGTAACAAAAATCGGTCGGTCAAAATTCTTTTTTATCAATCGAAGGCTTCCCGCCGTTCCAAGCGGCTTATCCTCTTCCACATACGAAACAGAATACTCAGGAGAAAGCTCTGCGAAATAAGATTTTATCATCCCTTTTTTGTAATTTACGGTTACATAATAATCTCCTGCGCCAAAATCAAAAAATTTATTGATAATCCGCTCTATAATAGGAATATCACCGATGGGGATCAGTGGTTTTGGCAATATTTTTGTATAAGGATAAAGTCTTGTTCCTTGTCCTCCTGCCATAATTACAACAGGAACACCCTTTAACTTTGTATTCTTCTTTGATAAAATTTCTTTCGGTTCATCACAGTCAAACAAAATTTTTATAATATGCCTGTCCGCATCCACAATCGGCAGTGCTTTTATTTTTTGTTCCTGCATCTCCAGCAACGCTTCTTCTTCCTCGCCAGAATACCGAATTTTTAAATTTCGGTTCATCATACTTGTTACGTTCGCCTGAAGTTCTCCCGTCCGAATCAGCCATCGCCGAATATCCCCATCGCTTAAACTTCCAATCACCTTTTCTTCTGCATCAAGAATAAAAAGAATTCCTCTTGCATTATGGTCGATCTTCTGCATAGCCTCTATTACATGGATTTCCTGCCCTGCACAAAATTTAAGTAACTCTGATTCCATCCGCCATTTCCCCCACTATGTTTTTTATTTGTTCAACCACAAACACAATCTCCTCTTCTGTCAACTGCGTACTACATGGAAGATTTAAAATACAGGAACTGTAATACAATGCTTTTTCAATCTGATAGGCAATGTTTTCTTTGTATGGCAATTGTTTATGTATCAGATCCCATACCGCTCTTGTCTGTATGCCTTTTGCCTGCAAAGAAGAAATAATCTCCCTCAGCGAACCCTTGAACTGTCCCATTTTCAATTTCAGCGAATAAAACCAGCGATTCGACTCCGTTCCCTGTCGGAATCCCAGCAGCTCTCCGAATGGAAAATCTTTTAATTGTTCCAAATACAATTTATAATTTTGATTTTTTCTCCGAATAAATTCCGGGAGTTCCTCCATCTGTGCTACCCCCAGTGCAGCTTGAAGATTTGTCATTCGATAATTAAATCCAATCTCATTGTGAATATAATAAAGTGGATCATCCTTTGCCTGGGTAGAAATATACTGCATATGCTGCGCTGCCTTTTCTTCTTTTGCGGTTACTGCACCCCCGCCACCCGTTGTAATAATTTTATTTCCATTAAAGGAATACGCTCCAAAATCGCCAATGGTTCCCGCAAATTTTCCGGCATACCGCCCACTGATATAACGGCTTCCCAATGCTTCTGTCGCGTCCTCAACTACCTTGAAATGAAACTTTTCTGCAATTTCCATAATGGATTCCATATCCGCCAAATTTCCGAATACATGAACCACAACAAGCGCCTTGATCTGTTTTCCCGTATCTCGGTGAAACAGCCCTTCCTCTTTTAAATCGCACTCCGATTCGCAAAATCTGCGAAGTTTTTGAACATCCATACACAGACTGTCATCGCAATCCATAAAGATCGGGGAGGCGAACTGGTACATTACTGGATTTACCGCAGCAATAAATGTAAGTGTAGGAACAATCACAAGATCTTTTGGCTGTACACCACATTCCATAAGCGCTAAATGAAGTGCTGCTGTCCCGCTCTGACAAGCCACCACCTTTTTTACTTTTAAAAACTCTTCCAGTTTTTTTTCTAATTCCGTAATATATTTTCCACCTGTGGATACCCAGCCCTGACTTAATGCATCATTTACATATTTCTTTTCATTTCCCTCAAAGTTTGGGATGGATAAAGGTATAAATCTTTCCAAAAAACCGCCTCCGCTCTTTCTTAATTCACCATACACAAAACTTCAATTTCATTGCTGCACAATCCAATATATAGACAAATATAAATGCAAATAATATCTGTATTATATGTTGCAATTTCGCAAAATCTGTGTTTTGTACATCTCTATTATCATCCTGACTTTTTCCAGCTTTGAATTTATTTTTAATGGTTTATCTCCAGATTCATTGTGATTTCTTATCTTTGGAACTATCTCAATTTTTTTATCAAATATTATAAATTTCAGTTTTGTATCTGTCTAAATTTTCCCGCATCCATGCGATTGTTTCTGCAATCCCCTGCGCAAAGCTATACTGTTGCTGCCAGTTGGTAAGTTTCTTAATTTTCGAATTTGCACCCAAAAGTCTGTTTACTTCACTTTTTTCTGGGCGGATTCTTTGATCATCACAAATAATTTTTGCATTTGGATTAATCTGAGAAATAATTTCTTTTGCCAGTTCCCCAATGGAAATTTCCTGCTGCGTTGCAATATTGATTTCCTCGCCAATCGTTTGATCCGATTCCGCAATTGCAAGAAATCCTGCCACGGTATCCTTCACATAATTGAAATCTCTGGTTGGAGTTAAAGACCCTAATTTGATTTCTTCTTTTCCTGCCAGAAGCTGTGAAATAATTGTTGGAATTACTGCTCTTGCTGACTGTCTTGGTCCGTAGGTGTTAAATGGCCGCACAATGGAAACTGGGAGCGTAAAACTGCGGTAAAAACTTTCCGCAAGCCTGTCCGCGCCGATTTTCGTCGCAGAATACGGTGATTGTCCCTGGTATGGATGTTTCTCATCAATCGGAACATACTGTGCTGTTCCATATACTTCAGAAGTGGAAGTCACTAAAACTTTTTTCGTTTCCAGTTCTCTTGCAGCCTGCAATACATTTAAAGTTCCTTTTATATTGGTATCCACATAGGAATCTGGAGAATGGTAGCTAAAAGGAATCGCAATCAGCGCTGCAAGATGAAAAACCTGATCCACTCCCCGCATTGCTGTTCGAACTCCATTGGGATCTCGGATATCTCCACAAAATACTTCTACATAATCCATAATATCCTTTGGCAGAGTATCAAGCCACCCCCATGTATTAAATGAATTATAAAATGAAAAAGCTTTTACTTCGTAGCCTTTTTTTACTAATTCCTCAGTTAGATGGCTGCCGATAAAACCATCAGCACCTGTTACAAGCACTTTTGTCATAATATACTCCCTTCGTAATAAAAATTGGATTTTGAAAGAAAATGATTCAAATTTTTAATTAATTTAATATTTCCAACACTAAAGTAAACTTATTTTACACTGTTTTTTTGATATTTTTCCATTTGTAATCTTCTATATGACTGTGATACCTTTTACTGTGTGTTCCTAACTTCGAAATTGAAAATTTTAATTTTCAATCTTTCTTTTCCACTGCATTATTTTTCTTGTAACAGGAGTTTCAATATAATAAAAAATTATTCCACCAATTGTACAAACCACTATACTTGTAAACAATAGTAACCATTGATTTGAAAATAAATTTGAAATATTATTAAGAACCAAATAATATACCATTTGAACTAAAAAAATATTATATGATGCTTTTCCTAATATCTCTAGTGGCTTACAATGTATTTTTCCCAATCTTACAATCATATAAGATATTATTGGCATAATCCAAAGCGATGCTATTATAGATGTGCTTGTCCAATAAATAATAATTTTTGGTGTATATCCAAGATAAGAATTTACTAATATAAAAACTAACCCCAAAAATAAACTGATTATATAATACTGAAATTTAATTACTTCTTTTCCAACTGCTAGATAACATCCAAAAGCAATAACAAATACATATCTAAACATTAACATTCGATAACATTCTTCATTCATTCCATAAACTCTTTGTAAAATTTCATATGTAATATTTATCCCTCCGCAAATAATTAGTCCTTGAAGATCTTTTTTCTTTATTAAAAAATAAATAACTGGAAATATAAAAATAAATTGCAGCATTACTGGAGTATAATAGCTTCCTGGTCCTTCTCCTCCCCTCAAAAACAAAGCGATACTTTCAGCCAAACTATATCGATGTCCCATAAAATTTATTCCGACCAACTCAATTAAAATCACTGCTAAAAAAGGAATAATAAAACGAAGTGCTTTCCATATTATCGCTTTCATGGAATATGCTTTTTCTATTTTTGTAATATTATTTTTTTGAAAAGATAATGCACTGACATATCCGCTAACAATCATAAAAATTGGTACAGCCATATCAACCCAAAACGGAAATAAATATCTAAGTCTTTCTTCTTCTGACCATTGAGCATGTGTTACAATAACTAAAAGAATACAAATTCCTTTTAGTACATCAAGAAATGTCTGTCTGTCTGTCTGTCTGTCTGTCTGTCTGTCTGTCTGTCTGTCTGTC
>CAMUAR010000113.1 GCA_947086895.1 uncultured Lachnospiraceae bacterium
CAGCATTTTTTCATCATCAACAATGAGTATTTTATACGCCATAATAAAAACCTCCAATTTAATATATGATAAAATCTAAAAGTCAAAAATCGGTCAATTTCCTATTTTCTTTCTTCTGGCATCAGCAGGCTTTTTGGTATCTTTAGGAATAAGCCATACCCGATTTATGTTCAACACGCCCTCAATACGGTTTTCCTTGCATAACCGCTGCACCTACTGTGGTGCAGGATACTTTTCTGAACATTTATGGCAAAGGTGTAAATAAGCGAAAAAAATAAGCGTACCACTATTTCTAATGATACGCTTATCTTAATTCAGTTCTTAATCAAGGTCGATATATACCGTTACAGTAGTTTCTCTCCATTGATTTTTCCTTACATACTATCCGTCAGCCTTTCGGTAAGCTGCCGCCTGCTCGAAAGATAGCGGTAATTCAAAGGAAAGAGAACTCCTACTTACTTTTGATCGCTGCCTGTGCTGCTGCAAGTCTTGCGATCGGCACGCGGAACGGTGAGCAGGATACATAGTCAAGACCGATCTTATGGCAGAACTCTACCGAAGACGGATCTCCGCCGTGCTCGCCGCAGATACCTATGTGAAGCTTCGGATTTACTGGCTTGCCGAGTTTGATCGACATTTCCATCAACTTGCCAACGCCGTTCTGATCAAGCTTTGCAAATGGATCGTTCTCAAAGATCTTCGCATCATAGTAAGCATCCAGGAACTTGCCTGCATCATCTCTTGAGAAACCAAACGCCATCTGAGTCAAGTCGTTTGTACCAAAGCAGAAGAAATCAGCATCCTTTGCAATCTCATCCGCTGTCAGAGCAGCTCTTGGGATCTCGATCATTGTACCAACCTCATACTCAAGCGCTATGCCTGCTGCTGCAATCTCAGCATCTGCGGTCTCTACAACAACCTTCTTCACAAACTTAAGTTCCTTTGTCTCACAGATCAGCGGAATCATAATCTCAGGTTTCACTTTCCAATCGGAATGCTTCTTCTGAACATTGATTGCCGCGCGGATCACTGCCTTTGTCTGCATCTTTGCAATCTCTGGATAGGTGACAGCAAGACGGCATCCTCTGTGTCCCATCATTGGGTTGAACTCATGCAGAGAAGTAATAATATTCTTGATAACCTCAACAGACTTACCCTGTGCTGCTGCAAGCTTCTCAATATCAGCTTCCTCGGTAGGAACAAATTCATGAAGAGGCGGGTCCAGGAAACGAATGGTAACCGGGCAGCCTTCCAAAGCTTCATAGAGAGCTTCAAAATCACCCTGCTGATATGGGAGAATCTTCTCAAGAGCAGCTTCTCTCTCCTCAACAGTATCCGAGCAGATCATTTCACGGAATGCAGCAATTCTGCTCTCCTCAAAGAACATATGCTCAGTACGGCAAAGACCGATACCCTCCGCACCAAGTTCACGCGCCTTCTTTGCGTCAGCCGGAGTATCTGCATTTGTACGAACCTTAAGTTTTCTATACTTGTCAGCCCACGCCATAACACGACCAAACTCACCTGCGATCGTAGCGTCTACGGTTGGGATAATACCATCATAAATCTTACCGGTGGAACCATCGATGGAGATGAAATCTCCTTCATGATACTCTTTGCCAGCGAGCGTAAACTTCTTGTTTGCCTCATCCATCGCGATATCGCCGCAGCCGGATACACAGCAAGTACCCATACCGCGCGCAACAACTGCCGCATGAGAAGTCATACCGCCGCGCACGGTCAAAATACCCTGTGCAGCTTTCATACCAGTGATGTCTTCCGGGGAAGTCTCAAGACGAACAAGAACAACCTTCTCGCCTCTTGCCTTCCACTCAACTGCGTCCTCCGCTGTGAACACGATCTTGCCGCATGCTGCTCCCGGAGAAGCGCCAAGAGCCTTTGCAACCGGCTCTGTAGATTTCAATGCCTTCACATCAAACTGTGGGTGAAGCAGAGTGTCAAGGTTACGAGGATCAATCATTGCAACTGCTTCTTCCTCGCTTCTCATACCCTCATCTACAAGGTCACATGCAATCTTAAGAGCAGCCTGAGCGGTTCTCTTGCCATTACGTGTCTGCAGCATGTAAAGTTTGCCATGTTCTACTGTAAACTCCATATCCTGCATATCTCTGTAGTGAGATTCAAGCTTTACACATACATCCTTAAACTGTGCAAATGCTTCTGGGAACTTGTCCGCCATCTCCGTAATCTTCATTGGTGTGCGGACACCTGCAACAACATCCTCGCCCTGCGCATTGGTAAGGAACTCACCGAACAAGCCCTTATCGCCAGTTGCAGGGTCACGGGTAAACGCAACGCCAGTACCGCAGTCATCACCCATATTTCCGAATGCCATGGACTGTACGTTTACGGCAGTACCCCAGCTGTACGGAATATCATTGTCACGGCGGTATACGTTCGCACGAGGGTTATCCCAGGAGCGGAACACAGCCTTGATCGCGCCCATCAACTGATCCTTCGGATCGTTCGGGAAGTCAGAACCAATCTTTTCTTTATATTCGACCTTAAACTGATTTGCCAGCTCTTTCAGGTCGTCAGCAGTCAGCTCAACATCCTGCTTTACGCCTCGGTTGGTCTTCATTTTGTCGATCAGTTCCTCAAAATATTTCTTTCCAACTTCCATAACAACATCCGAGTACATCTGGATGAAACGTCTGTAACAATCCCATGCCCAGCGTGGGTTGTTGGATTTTTCAGCAATAACATTTACGACATCTTCATTCAGGCCGAGGTTTAAAATTGTATCCATCATGCCTGGCATGGATGCTCTTGCACCGGAGCGAACCGATACGAGAAGCGGATTTTCCTTGTCACCGAATTTTTTGCCCGTGATCTCTTCCATCTTTACAATGTACTCGTTGATCTGACCCTGGATCTCATCGTTGATCTCGCGGCCATCCTCGTAGTACTGCGTACAAGCTTCGGTCGTGATCGTAAAGCCCTGCGGCACAGGAAGACCAATATTGGTCATCTCCGCCAGGTTTGCACCCTTGCCGCCAAGCAGTTCGCGCATGTTTGCATTACCTTCGGTAAACAAATATACCCATTTTCTTGCCATTTGATAATTACCTCCTAATGAATTCTGACTGTTGTTGTCTTTTTTGTAAGCTTGTCCGGCTTATTCCTCAAAGTATTTTTATTTTCTGTTATTGAATAAAACAATTGAGTATTAAGAAGCTTTTTCTTTCTACTCACTGCACTGCTCCAACAAGTTTCAATTTGCAGGCGTGTGCAATCAAGTAGGGAAAAGCCATTTTCCCCTACTCGCACGCCGGACACGGGCAGCTTTCGCTGCATAGTTCTTCTTCGTGTCCGTGTGCATAAAAAGACTCGCAGTCACTAATATTATACTGCGATAATCGTGTGCGATAGTACAGAAACGCACAAAATACAATGTGTATACAGCAGACAAAGCTGCTACAAAGAAATGCTTCTCCAGTCGTCAGCTCTTATTATAACATAGAAATTTTTCCTTGGAAACACTTTTTTGCCATTTCACAAAAATTTTTCCATTATACCAAAAGGGTCTGTGTTTTTCTTTACTCTCCAAGGTGCAAAAACGACAAAAACAAGCCTTTCGACACATTCCAGTACTATTTTTCTTAAATCATTATAAAATCCGTTTATCATCAATAACATACTTTCTCACAAAAATAATGAAACAATTGTATTATGTCCATTTTATCGTCCAAAATACACTGATGAAATCCTTCTACCTCACTAAGTTTTATTGCGTCAACATCCTGCTGGCACGGCTTTCCTTCCTGCTCATAAGCAATCTGAACCATCGCCATAAGAGCGGATAAAAGAACCTGCCACATACAACGGAGTTCTTCCTCCTCCGGCAAAAAATCACCTTCTGCATACTCAAAAAGTCCTTCGTCCTTCTCACTATAAATAATTAACATATACAAATCGTTCGCTGTAAAACCGCCACCCTTTTGCCATTCCTGAAATTCATTTAAAATCTTCGTAACGCGCATATACTGCTCTTCCAAAATTTCTTTTCGATAATTGTCCAATATTTTTTGCAGACGACAAAGAACTTCCCCTAACATCTCCACTTTCATAAATATTCTCTTTTCTGCGCTGCTCTTTGCGTATTTTAAGTTTATGGACGCAGCGATCCAAGGATATTAAAACGAAATACAATAATAACCTTTTAGCAACTTGCTTTTTTACTGACTGTTATTTTTATATCCATTTTTAAATGAAGGATAATTTTAAAAAATAATCAAATATTTTGTTGATAAATAAGTATTTATGTATTACAATTAAGTGCGAAAAAACGAAAACGAATATCAGGAAAAATAATTTTATTTTAAAAAATATTTACTATTTTTTGAAAAACAAGTAAAATGGTCACAATTCTTGAAAACGGAATAGTATCTTCCAGTTAAATAATTATTTCACAAAAAATTTTTCTTGAAAAACGTCATATCAAAAAATAAAATTTTATGATATAAATTGATTGATATTATATCATGTTTTTCAAACATGATATCTTTTTTGGTGCGCACGATTCGCCGATTTGTGCTCTCTCTTTGGTCGAGCACAAATCGGCGCAGATATAATAGCTTTCGCTATTATATCATAAAATTTCGCATTTGACCAAAAGAAAAATAACTTTATAGGCAAATTATGCGTACTTTTCAGAAGAATATCCTGTTTGAAATACATTATAAGAAAAGAAGAAAAGATAAAATTATTATAGTTTTTTATATTTTTTCTTTTGTTGTATATCAATATTACTATACTATCGTGATAATACTGCTTTAAAAACAGAAAATTAGTATTAAAAAATAAATTTTTCATACTGTAATTTATATCTATACGCTCCAAGACGTCTTGATATAAAGTTATTTATACGAAAAGTAATACAGAAACGGAGATTTTATGAAACGAAAAAAATTATCCCAAGATAATATAAAAACAGTAGCAAACACTTTTCCCGCAAAATCACTTATCACTTATTTATTGTTTGCTGTTAGTGCGATATCTTTTTCTGGCTGTGGGCAAAATCCAGAATCCCCTGTTATCAGCCCTGCTCCTGAAATTACAAATACAACGGTGGATACTCCCACACCGACAAGTCTTGATGCGATATTAACTCCCAAACCAACTCCAACAGTTACATCAACAACAGAAGAAACCGTACCAACTCCAACATTGACTTTGATGCCAACCCCAACAAATACTCCTACCCCAACGCCCGCTTTTACTTTTATACCTCCAAAGAATCATCCAGAAAAATCGCTTTCTGATTTTATG
>CAMUAR010000114.1 GCA_947086895.1 uncultured Lachnospiraceae bacterium
TATATAATAATTAAAATATTTTTTTATAATTTTTAATTTATAAATCTATATATTTTTAAACTATAATTTGAGTATATTATTAAATAAATATTTTTAATTTCAAGTGCATTTTATGTTAAAAAAATAAATACTTCTTTTTCATTGCTGCAAAAACACGCAAAAAAAACAGTCTTGAACAAACAAGACTGTTTTTAATGGTTCTATTATCGCTATATCAAATAAAAATGCAGGGGACGTATTTAACTTGTTTTCTGAAACCGCTTTCTTAATCCAAACAAGGTTGCCATAATAATCAAAGACACCACACCTTCCGCCAATCCAAGCAAAATCAAAACGTATTTCTGGTACTTTAAATCCTGCCACATTGCAGTGGAAATTGTGATGGTTATCCCAACTGCTGTACTTAATAAAATATATACTGTCCGGCAGCAGCGAAGGCGCATTGCCAGTTTTTTTCCATCTTCCTGGCATGTTTCTGCCAATGCCGCAAGATCTGTTAAAAATTGAAAATGAAAATATAATACCGCTGCGGTAACCAGCAAATCAAAAAATACAATCTTTCCATCCAAAGTCTGCCCTCCAAAGGACAACAGCCAATTTGCTGTGTGGAACACAGCGAGAAACACACAAAGCGGACGCAATAAAATAAGATCTTTGTGTTCCTGCAAAAGAAAATTAATTGCGCACAATAGAAGTAAAAAACCGACAAACCTAGGCAGAATACTGATTGCGCCAATATGAAAATCAAAATTTAAAAAGAAATATCCCCATGCAGTACAGGTTAATCCGCGATACCGCACTGCTTTATCGCTCATAAATCCCACTCCCTTCCACCAGTTCTAAGGTAAGCTGATCTTTCAGTTTGCCGTTTAGATAAAATTCCATAAGATAACATTCTGGAGGTTCTATTCTTCCGTAGTTTCCGCCGCCTCCCCCAAGACTGATCTCATTGTTCCATCCTTCTTTTAACGGTCTGCTGCTAAAAGAGCTTCCATCAGAACTGCTGCTGGTAATTTCATTGAAATTTTCTTTTTTTGAAGATTGCCCCCAATGTGTACTGTTTTGGTTTTGATTGTTATTTTGCTTTTCTGTTTTATCCCATACCAAATACCCTGAATGTCCAATCTGTGTATAAAGATTTTTGTCATCTGGATTTCCAGTATAGACAGCAGATATCTTATACCCCCATAATATTGAAAAAACACCATTCGGCTGCGGCGTCTGGTCAAAGTGCGAAGACAAGATTCCATTTTTATTTGTTATTTTTAAGCTTTCCACACTGGATGCGGTCTGCCATTGCATCTGAATCAGAAAATTTTCTGTATTCGCTTTATAACACCATGCCGGAAACGCGCTGTTGTCTGGATATGCAGCATTCGCCCATTCATTTTCCTGCATTACTATACGAAAATTTTCTTTTGGGAACACTATCCAGCGATCACCCTGTTTTTCTGCACAAACATACTGTACTGCAAACTGGGATGCTTCGTTTTCATCCAGTTCTGACTTATCAGAAGATTTTAATAATTTCAATGCTAAAAACCCTTCATACATTGTATCTTGTTTTTTTATGATATTATAAATCTGATATCCGCTGTCAATATCCACAAGACCTGGCAAATCCAAATTCTTTAGGCTGCTGATTTCTCTGCCTTCCTTGTATGCCGCGGCAAGCAAATTCTGCTTGTCCAAAGGCGCACACATCGCCAGATACGGAATATTCCCCGTCAATACCGCCTTGGCGTAAGTATCGAACGCGCCTGCGTAAGTTGTGCATCGTATTGTTCTGGCCCGCGCCATACATGCTGTGTTATTGTCCAACAGCAAACTGCCTTTCTCCGATGCTATCATCGGTTTTGTTCCTACAAGAAACGGCATGGAAAAAAGCATAAGAATACAAATCGAGACGAATCCCATCCCTGTTGGATATTTTTTAAACCGCGCAATAGCCATAATGCGCTGCCGAATATTTTTGCTGCCGTTTGCGATCGAGGAAGTTCCAGGCGTTTTCGCATACCTTCCGCCTGCCATATCCAAAAGAATATTGCCGTAATCCCGCCGTTCCTCGCCGGAAATCCGCTCTAAAACACGTTGGTCACAGAGGGATTCCAAATCGTTTCCCGCCAAATCTGCACACATCCACAGCAGTGGATTGCACCAGTGCAGGCATCGAAACAGACAGATTACAAGCCCCCATAAAACATCGCCGTATCTTAAATGCAGCAATTCATGGAGAATAATTTTTTCATCGACCTCTTTCTTTGGCAGTACAAGAACCGGATGAAATACACCGCAGACAAAGGCAGATTCCAGCCCTTCCACCTCCAAAACCGGGCAGGAAAAAAGACCGTATTTTTTTGCTGTAAAATCAATCTGTTCCTGCAGCTCTTCTTTTCTGCGGTTTTCTTTTGGTCTTGTTTCCATCTCTATTCTTCTAAGCGCGTGCCGCAGCCGTATATACAAAACAATATAACGAACCAGAAAAAAGACTGTACCTGCTGCATAAACAATATAAACCCATTGAAAAACAGTATCTTCCGATGGAAAAAAGGGCAGTGGAATCGGTGCTACAACTTTTGTCAACGTTCCATACTGCCCTGTAAAAACAGATTTTATTGTCTCTACAAAAAAAGGCAAATCTACAAAAGCATATCTGCCTGAAATTCCTGCTGGTATAAGCAAAGCCAAACCGACAAGTCCCCAGGAAGCAAATTGCCAGCGTAAAGAAAGCTTGTCCCGAAACATCGCTTTGGCAGCAAGTACGAAAATCGCAGCACTCGAAGCTGTCAGCGTCTGTAATAAAAACGACCAGAAATCCGTCATAAACTACACCTCCATTTCATCCAGCAAACGGCGCAGTTCATCCCGCTCCTTTTCCGTAATTGGTTTTTCTTTTAAAAATGCTGTCACCAAATCTTTTGTGGAACCTTTATATACCTGCTTTAAAAAATTGTCTCTTGCTTGAGATTGGCATTCTTCTCGGCTTAACGCTGCCAAATACCGTCTTGGATATCCTTCTTTGCTGACCAAAATCATACCTTTTGCCTCCATACGCATCAAATATGTCAGCACCGTATTTCTGCTCCAGCCAGTCTCTGGATACAACGCCTGCACAAGCTCGCCTAACGCCGCCCCGCCGCTTTCCCACAATTTATCCAACACCATCCATTCCCGCTCTGATAACTTTGCCATACCAAACCTCCTACAGTTGTAGTTTCCTTGTCAATATCCTACAACTGTAGGAACTGGTTGTCAAGAGGTTTTTTGATTTTTATTTCTGAAGTACCGAGTCCAGCACATCCACAAAAAATTCCATTGCATTGTACGCTTCCTCCACAGTGTTTTGGTCTGTTCCAAGTTCCACCAAAATGCTGCGCTCCCGATAATGCTGATTGTACCGATAATTCTTTAAATAAATTCGGTGCATCAAATCTGGATAAAGTACTCTGCCGACAAGATTTAACTGTAAACTAAACGCAAGATTTCCAGATAGATTTGGATTTTCCAGATCTGCAATCGGTCCAGAAGAATTCCGGCACAGACCGTTAAACAACATAATCTTTGCGGTTTCTTTGCCGTCAATTACCGCCATTCTCTTTGCTCCGCCGTCCCTATGCAAATCAATTACAACCTGAATTTCCGGGTGTTCTTTTAAGAATGGTTCAATCTGCAAACGTGCTGTTGTATAAGCCTGATTGCGGTTGTCTTTTCCATCTTTGCGGTCGTAAGCTGTCATATCGTGATATACAGTATAACCTCTTTCCCGCAAAAGTTCCGCCAGATATTCTCCCGGTCCGCGCACAGTGTCCATCACTTCCCCTGGACGGCTATCTACAAAACTTTCCGAGGCATGGGTATGATAAATCAAAATCTGATATCCCTCGCTGCCTTCCTCAATAGACAAATCCTTTGATAACAGTTCGCTGGCATTAAACATTTCTGGAGTAGTGCTGGTAATTGAGTCCACAATATAATAATTTTTTAATAAAAAGTTTGTATCCGAAAGTTTTTCTAAAGAATAATTATTTTCCAGCAAAAGCTTTCCAAGCGGCACTTTTCCAGCTGTGCCAGAACCGATGGTATGATCTTCGCCCAAAGTCGGCGTAAGCTGCACAACATTCCCCTCAACATAACTTACTGGCAAATACTCTCCATACTTTTGATTTTCTGCCATTATGCTCTCCATCAGTTCTTTTTCAATTTCTAAAATTGCTTCATTGGTTTGTTTCTCCTGGTTATCCTCACCGATGATTGTTCCGCTGCAAGAATTCCCCTCCAGTTCCTCCGTACTGTCTGAATTCTTTTTGGATGCAGAATCCAAAAGCATCTCGCTGCAAAACAATTGTTCTGACATAAATCGGAATGTTCCCCGGTCTTGTTCATTGTAGCGCACATAAGAAAACAATGCTTTATCTTGCAAAAATATCTGTTTTCCAATTCTCTCTCCCAGATTTATCGCCACATTTTCAAGCCCCTGCGCGAAAGCTTCCGGCAAACCGCCGGTAAAATGTACGATTATAATCAATAAAACTGCTGTTACTGCAACGGTTAAAGCCCTCGTTCCAGCGCGCTTTCTGCGGCTGTTTTTTCTTGTCGGAAAATTCTGCGGTTCCCCTACAGCAGAATCATTATCAAACACTGGCAACACCGATGATTCGTTATTATGTAACTGCTCTTCTTTTCTGTCTGAATCCTCAAAATTATTTTCTTGCTGTACTTTGGTTTGCTCTTGTTCGTTTTCTGTGATCTGCATACTGCTATTATTGAAACTGGTGGTATTATTCCATGAAGTGTTTTTTTTCTGTTCTGGCTCGTTTCTCTCTGTTGTCTGCGAATTATTATAATTTGGATTTCCTGTATTTATATTCCATGGAGTAGATTTTTTCTGTTCTGACTCTTGGTTTCTTTCTGTTGTCTGTGGATTATTATAATTAGGATTTCCCGTATTTATATTCCATGCGGATGCTTTTCTCTGCCCTGATTCCTGATTTCTCTCTATTGTTTGCGGATTATTATAATTAGGATTTCCTGTATTTATATTCCACACGGATGGTTTTCTCTGCCCTGACTCCTGATTTTTCTCTGTGGTCTGCGAATTATTATAATTTGGGTTTCCTGTATTTATAT
>CAMUAR010000115.1 GCA_947086895.1 uncultured Lachnospiraceae bacterium
GGATCTGTGTTCTGGCTGTCCCCGACTCCATTCGCACCATCGCCTGCCGGATCTGTGTTCTGGCTGTCCCCGACTCCATTCGTACCATCGCCTGCCGGATCTGTGTTCTGGCTGTCCCCGATTCCATTTGCATCATCGCCCGCTGGATCTGCGTTCTGGCTGTCTCCGACATTTGCCGGAAGAACTCCTTCTGCCCCTGTGCCATCAAGTGACATCAGCGCAAGCACTTCATTCTTATCAGGAATAATTTCCGCTAATTTTCCCAGACGCTCCAAAACAGTTTGACCTGCTCCAGACACACTTCTTGAAGCATCCGAAGACAAATTATATGTAACAGCCCCAGATGCATTTCCTTTCAATGCATCCATGAAAGCATCCTCATTCTGTGTTGTTGACATATCAAAATCTGTTGCTGTTCCAATCAGAACAACAGCCGCTACCGCGATTGGCACCAGACGTGTTTTTTTCCAGTTACCCATGCAATCCTCCATTCTTCTCCTGTACTACAAGTTACCATAAAACACGAAAATCCGATTCCAAAGACCTTTCGCCATAAATAAAAAAACAGGTCCTTTTATAGAATATTATATTTGTTACGAAAATGTTACAAACTGTCCGAGTAATATTCTACACCGATTGAATGAAGAAAGCAAGTAAAAATTCAGAAATTCTTCAAATTTACAAGATTTACATTTTGTATTGACATTTTATACTAAAAATTCCACTTTTTCGATTATATTGTATTTCTCCTTCTATCGAAAAAACCAATTAATCTTAAAGAAAGGATTTTTTCTGCTGATTGTTTCTGCGAATAATATAACTTATTCTTTATTTTTTTGCGCAAACAGACAAAAGGAGCTGCTGCAAAACACAAGACTCCTACAAAATCCAGCTTGATAAAATACTGTATATTGTGGGAAAACATTGTTTTGCAACAGCCCCTCAAATGCAAAATTCTTTTATTCTGTAAAATAAGCTACGCCAGATTCAAAAATATACTGGTTTTGATTTCCTGTAATATTTACTGCCACAGCGTCGCCGCGACGCTCGGAATGCGCCATCTTGCCGAGCACGCGCCCGTCTGGGCTTGTAATACCCTCGATTGCATAATACGATCCGTTTGGATTAAACGCTTCCTCCATCGTTGGATTTCCAGAAAGGTCTACATACTGCGTAGCAATCTGACCGTTCGCCGCAAGTTTTTTAATCCACTCTTCACTTGCCACAAAACGCCCTTCCCCGTGCGATGCCGGAATGGAATAAATTCCGCCAAGTTCCGCCTTCATCAGCCATGGCGATTTGTTTGTCACAACCTTTGTATAGACGGATTTTGAAATATGCCGCCCGATATTGTTTGTTGTCAGGGTCGGGGAATCCTCCTGCTGCGCCGTAATCTCGCCGTAAGGTACAAGCCCCAGCTTTACAATCGCCTGAAAACCATTGCAGATCCCAAGTACAAGCCCGTCTTTTACCTTAAGCAGATCATTTACTGCGTCGGCAATGCGCTCGTTGCGGAACGCCGTCGCAATAAATTTCCCGGAGCCGTCCGGCTCGTCCCCTGCGGAAAAACCGCCTGGGAACATAAGAATCTGCGCCTCGCGAATCGCTTTTTCAAATGCTTCTACAGACGCTCGGATGCACTGCTCATTCAGATTTTTAAACACAACGGTATTTACTACAGCTCCTGCGCGCTCAAACGCTTTCTGTGTATCGTACTCGCAGTTTGTCCCCGGAAATACAGGGATAAACACGCGCGGTTTTGCAACGCGGTTTTTCGCAGTATAGATGGATTTAAAATTGTTTTCTTCTGCCCGCACATCAAACAGCTCTGTCTTGTAGGTCTGCGTTTCATCCACCGCGTTAGAATGCATTGGAAATACCTTTTCCAATGTATTTTCCCATGCGGACAGCGCTTCGCTTATTGAAATCTTTACATCACCGACCACAAATTCCGCCGCTTCGCTCACTGTGCCGAACCAGTCAAACGCTACTCCCGCCGCCTCAATTTTCTTTATGTCTTCCTGTGCGACCTCAGCGATCAAGTTGCCATGTTCCGGCATAAAATAAGTTTTTGGATCGCGCTCATTGCAAAGCTCTGCGCCCAAACGGTTTCCAAACGCCATCTTGCTCACCGCCTCCGCAACGCCCTTCGCACCAAGTGCGTAAGCGGACACAATCACACCCTCGTGCATCAACTTTGTAATCTGACTGTACAGCGTCATCATCTTATCGAATTTTGGCAGACCATATTCGTCCTTTTCAATTGTAAAACGCACAAGTGCATTGCCTGCCTTTTTTAACTCCGGTGTCACAATGTCTTTGCTTTTTGCAATATCAACCGCAAAGGATACCAGTGTCGGAGGCACATTGACCTCGTTAAAGCTCCCGGACATACTGTCCTTTCCTCCGATGGACGGCAGACCGAAACGCAGCTGCGCCTCATAAGCGCCAAGCAGTGCTGCAAGCGGCTCGCCCCAATGCTTTGGATTGGTTCCAAGACGCCGGAAATATTCCTGGAATGTAAAACGGATCTTTGTAAAATCACCGCCTGCTGCCACGATTTTTGCCACGGAGGAAACCACTGCATACATCGCGCCGTGATATGGACTCCAGCTTGACAAATATGGGTCGTAGCCATAGCTCATCATCGTTACTGTATCGCACGCGCCGGAAAGCACTGGAAGCTTTGCTGTCATTGTCTGAATCGGAGTCATCTGATATTTTCCGCCGTAAGGCATTGTCACAGTCGCCGCTCCAATGGAGGAGTCAAACATCTCGACAAGCCCTTTTTTTGAACAGACATTCAGGTCAGAAAGCATGGAAAGCCATGCAGATTTCAAGTCATTTGGTTCTTTATCGCCTTTTACTGCTTCACTCTGTTTTACAGAAGCAGCTTTATACTCTGCACCAGTCTTAAAATAATCGGTCTTTTCATCCGGCATTGTGACAACTGCCTGCGCTTCCTGATGTGCGCCGTTCGTGTTGAGAAATGCACGGGAAATATTGACAATCTCCTTACCTCTCCAGACAAGCACAAGTCTTGGCTCCTCTGTCACCTCAGCGACAACCACCGCTTCCAAGTTTTCTTCCTCGGCAAACATAAGCATCTTATCCACATCTTTTTTATCAACGACAATCGCCATTCTTTCCTGCGACTCGGAAATTGCAAGTTCTGTGCCGTCAAGTCCTGCGTATTTTTTCGGAACTTTATCAAGCTGCACGCGCAGACCATCCGCCAGCTCTCCGATTGCAACAGACACACCGCCAGCACCGAAATCATTGCACTTCTTAATTAAATGGGAGACTTCCTCGCGCCGGAACAATCGTTGCAGTTTTCGCTCCGTCGGGGCATTTCCCTTCTGTACCTCAGCACCGCATACATGAATAGACTCGGTAGTATGCGCCTTGGAAGAACCTGTCGCGCCGCCGCATCCGTCGCGCCCTGTGCGTCCGCCCATCAAAATAATAATATCGCCCGGATCGGAATTTTCACGGATTACATTTCTGCGCGGAGCAGCGCCCATCACCGCACCGATCTCCATACGCTTTGCAACATAATTCGGATGATAAACTTCATCGACAAGCCCTGTCGCAAGCCCAATCTGGTTTCCGTAAGAACTGTACCCTTTTGCTGCTCCGGTTACAATTTTGCGCTGCGCAAGCTTGCCGGAAAGCGTATCTTTTAAAGAAACCGTCGGGTCTGCCGCGCCGGTTACACGCATCGCCTGATAGACGTAGCCGCGCCCGGAAAGCGGATCGCGGATCGCGCCGCCAAGACAGGTTGCCGCTCCGCCGAACGGCTCGATCTCTGTTGGATGATTGTGTGTTTCATTCTTGAAAAATACAAGCCATTCTTCGGTTTCTCCATCAATCTCCACCGGCACGACAATCGAGCATGCATTGATCTCGTCGGAGACCTCCATATCCTCAAGTTTCCCCTCAGCGCGCAGCTTTTTCATCGCAAGCAGCGCAATATCCATCAAAGAAATATATTTATCATCTCTTCCTTTATAAAGAACTTCACGATCTGCTTTATAGCGCGCAAACGATTCTTCCATCGGCTTTCTATAATAGCCGTCCTCAAACTGCACGTCGGTCAGCTCTGTCAAAAAGGTGGTGTGGCGGCAATGGTCGGACCAGTAAGTGTCCAGCACACGGATTTCTGTCATGGACGGATCTCGGTGTTCTTCGTTTTTAAAATAATTCTGAATATGCAGAAAATCTTTGAATGTCATCGCAAGATTTAAAGAATCATATAAACTTTTCAGTTCCTGCTCTGGCATGTCCTTAAAACTGTCAAAAATTTTCACATCCTCCGGCGTATCAAACACCGTAAAAAGCGTTTCTGGTTTTCGTTCGTTCGTCTCGCGGGAATCCACCGGGTTGATACAATATTCTTTTACACGCGCAAAATCTTCATCCGAAATCTCACCTGTCAATACATAAGTGGTTGCAGAACGAATCACAGGCTCTTCCGTCTCGTTTAACAGCTTTACACACTGCTCCGCGGAATCCGCCCTCTGGTCAAACTGCCCTGGCAGATATTCCACAGAAAAAACACGGCTGTTTTGTGCTGCGGCTGCTTTTTTAGAATCTGGCTCTTCATTGCAAGCAGTTCCTTCTTTGGAATCTGCCGGGAATGCTTCTTCATATAATATATCCACCGGCGGCTCAGAAAAAATTGTGCCAAGTGCCTTTTTGTACGTATCCTCGCTGATATTCTCAATATCATAGCGGATCAGAACGCGCACTTCCTCCAAACTTTTTAAGCCGAGATAACTGCGAAGCTCTGATTTTAACTCCTTTGCACGCACAGCATAAGGCGCTTTTTTTTCCACATAAATTCTTTTGACATTTCCCATGGTATTTCGTTCTCCTTTCTAGTTTTCAGTTCCATATGCCCCTACCTGTCCAGGCGCATACTGTTTTTAAGTTTCGTATATACTGCTTTATTCTATCATACCATGTTTTGGCGGAATTTGAAAATCAATATCTTACATTGGTTTTATTAGTTTTTCTAATAAAACCAATGTAAGATATTGTATTCAAAAAATGCAATTTCGGAGAGAATGCACTTTCTTTTTTATGCATCCTCCCC
>CAMUAR010000116.1 GCA_947086895.1 uncultured Lachnospiraceae bacterium
CAATTCATTCAAAAAATTTTATTTTAGACTTGACTTTTAATAGTTAGTCTCCATTTTGAAAAGTTTCTGCATAATGGTCTTATCCTTTATGTAGAAGGTAGTCTGTTTTCCAGCATAAAACTTTTAGCTTTAACTACGAAACACAAATAAAGCTATGACTTTGATGTTTTATTTATATCATAGTGAGAAAGATAAGAAAATACTGCTGGTATAAACGACGTGATTTTTGCACAAACGACACAAATTAAAGATCCAACCATATTCTCCATTGAAAAAATTCTTTTTTAAATTCTTTGTTGTGAATTCTTCCAATTGCTACTTTTAATCCATTGCAAAGTATAATTTCACGGCTGTTTACGTTTTCAATATATTTTAGGTTGACAATATACGAACGCTGTATGCGGAAAAAGCCAAATGGGGATAGATTTTGCGCTGCTTCGGAAATATTTCCATCACAAAAATATTCGCTGCCATCCAACATAAGATATCTTAGTTTTCGACTGTATGTCTCGACAAGAAGAAGTTTGTTCAGATTTATCTTTATCTGGATTCCAGCGGTATTATTACAATAAATAACCCGGTCTTGAATTTTGGTTTTCAGAAAAAAATCAAGCGCCTCCTCAATTTCTTCCAAATGTTTTTTATCGATGTATCGGAAAGCATTCACTCTGTAACCCAATCTGGCAAGTTCTGTATGTGAAGTTAAAAAGCATATTTTACATTGGTTTCCAGAATTCATCAGTTTTTCAGCGATCTCAAAACCATCTTCCTTGTCCTTTGAAAGTTCAATATCCAAAAACAGTAAGTCTGCATCCGTATTGTTCAAAAAATCTTCTCCATTGCTGTATAAATTGATTTTGAAAGAAATGTTTTTATCTCTACAATATTTTTCAATAATCGCTTGTATTTTATCTCTCCATACTGCTTCGTCTTCTACGATACATATTTTCATATTTCCTCTTATTTCACCGCGCAGGCGGCATTCACATCTGTCAAAAATTTTGGGTGCAAAACGCTATAAATTCTAAATGGCTGCTGCAAAATCGATAAGGGATCATTGGGTATTGCTCCATAACGATAATTTGGTTATTTTGCGACGGATATTTTGTTTTCCCGTGGGATGGAAATACTGATTTTCATTATGGATTCTTCATTTTCCATTATGGATTCTATATAGTATTCCCCATGATACTTTTTAACAACCTCAGCAATATTTTTCAAACCAAATCCATGATTCCCCTTATCTTTTTTTGATGTTATAAAGAAACCTTTTTTGGTATTTATTTTTTCCGTTATGCTATTACAAACAATAATAAAAAATTCTTTTTTATGTTCTATAAGTTCCATTCGAATTTTCGGAATCAATGCTTTTTTTGCTGCTTCCACTGCATTCTGCAATATATTTCCCATCAGGGTCGTAGTGTCAAACATTTCAAGATGCATTTTTTCCGTCAGTTTTCCTGATACAATAAATTCTATATTTTCTTTTTGAGCCAGATAGAAATAATAATTTATAATTACATCGAGAAAATGATCTCCTGTGTGAATTTTTAAATCAAACTGATTTTGAATATCCCATATTGCATCAATATATTCTTTGGCAGCATCCGTGTTTTTTTGATGGATCAGCTCCCTGAGAACGCCAATATGATTTGTTAAATCATGTTTAAAACGCCGTACTGCTATGGATTGCTGTAATTGGTAATCATATTGCTGCTTCTGCATACACATAAAAGATTGAAGTTCTTTGTTCTGTCGGTTTGACAGTATATTTTTAATCGCAAGATGAAGCGTAAGAAAGATGGAATAAATTGCACCTGCGATACTGACAAAAAATACGATATATGCATCCCAGTTATACATTGCATGATTTTCATGAAAGAAAGCAAAAACAAAGTTATAAAACATCTGGAAAATACTTCCCTGCATCAAAAGCGCAAACTGATACTTAAATTTTATATCACACAGGGAAACTTCATTTTTTTTAAGGAGATGTAAATATATCGAAAGATATATCAGGAATGAGAGCAAATAGGCGGGTTCCATCCACCATTTTATATCCGTTCCGTCCACTCCTCTGCCGATTAACAAAATCTGTATCAGCATAACGCTGAATGTATCCATAATTCCAGTAAAGTACATAAGGGCGGCGCTTAATACCAGCAGTTTTCCGAAACGATTTTCGAAAAATAAACTTATGGAAAGCACGCTCCATACAATATAAACAACTGGAGAATTTATATCAAAATATGCATTGAAAGTACCGGCAGACAGCACAATCAATATAGATGCGCCAAGAAAAAACTTGTTTTTTCTTGGGTTTAACCGAAATCCAAAATAAATTATAAATAGATAGATCAAATAATTTAAAATATTATCTACAATATAAATCATTATATATACCTGCGGTAGTAAGTCTTTCTTTTTTCTCTTTATCAATTAGCAATTTCAAAACTTTTTATAGCAAGCCATTGTACTTATCACTCCAATAGTTATTCTTACAGTTTAAAAACATTGATAAAATGCGGATAAAATTTTTGTGTTCGCTGAAATTCAAAGATAGTATAGCATATCTTGATGGATCTCTCAATGCAGCAATTGTAAATTTTTTATTTTTTCGGAAAGCAATAAAACCACAATATTAATCTCCATACCAAAGCATTTTTCATGGAAAGCAGTGGGATCAATTCTTCCGATTATATAAAATAATTCCCAATTGGTTTACGGACTTATGATTTAATATATAGGTCAGCACATTACTCAATTTTTCACTGAGATATGTAGATTTTTTTCATTATGTGTGATATCATTAAACTTAGAAAGTAAGAAGGAAAATCTGAATTTGACAAAGGAGGTCACAAGATCCATGCTGATACTTACAAGGACGACGAACGACCAAATACCAACTTTGGTTGGTATGTCAAAAGCTGCTTTTGACAGTGATGTTGCCGTTGGAGCTTCCACCGAAGGCGGACCGCCGGAATATGACTCTGCAGAATGGCATGTTGAAATGATGAATCAGGGGCATTTGTTCACTGCAACAGTAGAAGGTACGATTGTAGGAGGAGCTGTTTTGTTTGAAGATGAGAATAATCCTTCCTTTATGTATGTTGGAAGAATCTTTATATCGCCCCATTTTTTTAGAAAAGGATATGGGATGGAATTGATGAAACAAATTGAAGCAATCAATCCGAATGTTACTATGTGGTGTTTGGACACTCCTGTGTGGAATCAGAGAACAAATAATTTTTACAAAAAAATTGGATATACAGAGAAAAATAGAGATGAAGAGACGATTTTCTACCAAAAGGGTTCGTTATAAAAACTTTATAGAACCAAATTGAAAAATCCAGCAGCGAGCAGAAGAAAGATACGCTATGCCAAAGGACTTTCTGCAGAATATCGCTGGATACATACCAAAATATCCTGTTCATCTGTCCGATAACAGTTTGTCCTCTATAGGGCAGAGCGCATCTTTCAACTAGAACCAAAACCGCCCGAGATGGGCATTCTAAAATATATGCGATAAGCCAGACAGGAAAAGGACTTAAAATATTTCCTGTAAAATATCTTGAAAAGAAAATTCAATCCAAATTCTTTTTTGAATCGACTTCATCTTTGGAAAGCAATACAACCGCCTCGCAGTTTACTGTCCACGGAAACAGATCCACCAGTTTTATTTTTTCAACTTTATAATCTTTTTTCACCAGATACGCCAAATCTCTTGCAAGCGTTTCCAGATTGCAGGAAACATACACTACGTTCTGCGGCGCGAGCATGACAAGTGATTTTAAAAATGTTTCGCTTGCACCAGAGCGCGGCGGGTCGAGAAAAACAATGTCCGAGCGGTTGTTTTTTGCCGCGGGAGAATTGAGGTATTTTGCCGCGTCGGCCTGAATGAATTCAATGTTTTTGATACTGTTTGCTTTGGCGTTTGCAGCTGCGTCGCGCACGGCGGAAGCATTATTTTCAATGCCAATTACACGGGCGGCAGATTTTGCAGCAATCAGCCCGATGGTTCCAGTGCCGCAGTAAGCGTCGAATACAGTTTCCTGACCGGTAAGTTTGGCATACTGGATGGCAGTTTGATAAAGAAGCTCTGTCTGCTCTGGATTCACCTGATAAAAAGCTTTTGGAGATATGCGGAATGTCAGTCCGCACAGAGAATCTTCAATATAGCCTTTCCCGTAGAGAACAGTTTCGTGATCTCCCAGTACCATGCTGGTTTTTTTGTTGTTGATATTTTGAACAATTGTTGTAATTTCCGGGTGGGCTGCGCGCAGTTGTTCCACAAAGCTGTTTTTTCTGGGAAAATCTTCCTGACCAATCACAAGAACAACCATAATTTGATTTGTGGCGTAGCCGCACCGGATTAGAACATGGCGCAAAAGCCCCTGTCTGGTATCTTCATTATAGGCAGGCAGACGGAATGTTTCGGTCAGCTTGCGTATTGTGCGAAGAATCGCGTTTGCAGTTTTATTCTGGATACTGCAATCGGAAACCGTAACGACACGATGGGTATTTTCCTCGTAGATGCCAAGTTCTATACCGCGGCGTGAGCGGCAGAAAGCTGCGTGAATTTTATGGCGGTAATGGTATGGATTTTTCATTCCAGACACATCAGGAACTGCTGCGTAGGGCGACAGCAGGCGGCAGGCAGCAGCTTTTTTTAAAGCCAATTGTTTTTCGTAAGAAGCATATTGAAGCTGACAGCCGCCGCACCGTCCAAATGCTTTGCAGAACGGTTCCTGACGGAAGGGGGAAGGTTCTTCTAACGAAGCGAGTTTTGCTGTGGTAGAACGGCGGTCTTTTCCATAGACAAGTTCAATTTTTGCGGTTTCTCCATCAAGCAACCCGTCGATTGCAAAGATTGAATTATTAAAAGTTACAAGACCACGGCAGAGCTGGTCGGTTTCACGGCATTTTACACGATATTGTTTTGACATACAGTTCCTCTTTTCTGTGCTGATTTTTGTTAAAAATTATTTTAACCTGAATTATTCACGGCTGCGCCGTGAAAGTGGCTGAAAGCCACGTGGTTACTGT
>CAMUAR010000117.1 GCA_947086895.1 uncultured Lachnospiraceae bacterium
CTTTTTCTCAAATAGTTTCTGACTGACTACCTCGGCAACTGCTCCAAATACTGCGGCGGCCTCTGTGGAGTTTGTCTCCTGATACAGCAGATTTCCATTGTTATCATAAGTATATTCTATGATTTTATCACGGTATACTTCTTTTTGCAGACGGTTTGAAGCATCATACTTATAGATGGTTTCCTGGCGGCTGCCGGAAGGCGTTGTCTCTTCTTTGGAAGCGCGGTTTCCTGCCGCATCATAAATATAATCTTCCCTTGTTCCGTCCGCATAGATAACCGCCTGACGGCTTCCATTTGCATTGTACGTATAGCGGATGCGGTGTCCAAGCCCGTCTTCCTGCGCGGTGAGATTTCCCGCGTTATCATAGAAGTATGTTGTTGTGCTGCCGGAAGGAAGCACTGCGCAGATTAATTGATCTCTGGCGTTATATTGATAACTTGTTGTATTTCCAAGAGGATCCGTAACCGAAGTTACATTGCCATAAATATCATAAGTATTTGTTGTTACGTTTCCGAGCGCGTCCGTGGTAGACGCCAAGTTTCCATCGGCATCATACTGATATAATGTCCGGCTACCAAGCACATCTTCTGCCGTCACCGTCATAAGTATTTCGGCTGACAAGATTTCCGAGTGCGTCATACTGTTCTGTCAGCCGCCCAAGACTGTCATAAACTGAGCGAACAGTATTTCCGGCAAAATCTGTTACTACCGTGCAGTTTCCATCTGCATCATAAGTGTATTCTGTTGTTTTCGGCGTTGTGCTTCCTGCCGCGTACCAGAGATTTTTTTCTGCTCTGCCTAACGCATCATACTGAGAAACAAGCATTAAATAAACAGTAATACTAACCACTGTTTATTATAAAGTTACAAGATCCAAGTAAACATTAATCTTTTTCTATTTCTTTTGTGAATTAGAAACAAAAGAAGTAGAAAATAGATATTTTATATTATAGTCTAACATAAATAATTTTTTATTAAATATAGAAGTATTTTTTGAAATCAGAATTATCTTTTAGTACAGTTACATGAGCGGGAATATATTCTAACTCAATAATCTTATCTGCAATTTCTTCTACATTTTCTTTTCGTGAAGTTGGTAAAATAAAAATGCAACCCTCGGATTTTAACCTACGAAAAAAACGGTAAACAGAAGAACTTAATATCCAATTATAAAACATTGATGAATTCATCCAAGGAAAACAATATATTATTTTTCTACATGCATATCCTAAAGCTAAAGAAGCCCTGAACTTCTCATAACTATAGTTTCCAAGCTGCATATTCAATCGCTTTTCACTAAGTCCAAAATCTTCAATGATTTCTTCTATTGTTGTATACCTTCTGTACTGTTTAATTGCATTATTCAATGCTTTCTTCATTGTAATTTCTTTTCGAAATGGCTTTTTAGAATAAACAGGCTTTCCAATATACCAACCTATCTCTTGAATTTTACTCAGAGGAACTTCTACATTATCAAGATAAGTCCTGCCATTTCCCCAAGATATTTGATTTGATAAAAGACCTGAAATGGCATCTCCTCCTTCTCCATATTCACAAATAATTCCATAGATCTTTCCAGTTTCAAAAAGAAAAGAATTTCTCCATAGATAATCAAATCTCTCAGATTTCCATGGATCTATAATTGATCCGCACATTTCTTTAACCTCAAGTCTTATCGTTCCCAAAACTTCCACCATTCCTTTTTAAATCCTACATCTTCAATGTTAATAATTGAAATTGGTAGTCTTTGTGCATCCGAAGTTTGTACTACAATTGATGAAATTATTTTCTTTGTATTTCCTTCATCTGGAACAAAAGATGCTTTTGTTTGAAATTTTAAAACTGCTCCATTGCGTGATCCAATACCTGCTATGTCTGCTTGTTTTTTTGTTGGCTGTTGTGTCCATGCAAAAACATGTCCTTCAAATCTTCCACTTTTTAATTGACCTGTTTCCTTAATTTTTTTTGCCGCTTCTTTAGTAGTTACATGATAATAAGTTTTTAACTCAGATTCTGTTGAATAATCTGGAACATCTTTATCAATTTCTTCCCACCACTTCTTCACCCGATCCAGCAGGCTTTCCTTTTTGGTAACAGTTTCTGCTGCGCCATCCTGAATGGTGGATGCAGCCTTCTTTTCGGCTGCTTTTTTTACAGTTTCTGTACTTTTAGCTGCTTTCGTTATCCCTTTTTTTGTGCTGTCTGCAAGGTCGTCCGCATACTCTTTCCCTACATAAACCCATTCCTGGTAGGTTTCCATCTGCTCGCGCACCCCGGTCACAACAGGATAATTGGGATGATTTGGACAGTTTTCTATCGCGTTAAAACACTGGTATCGAACAGAATATCGTTTTACTTTCCTCTGTTTGGTTTCCAACCGATATCCCGAAATACATTCTTTGTAAGCTCCTAATATCACGCCGGCAATTCCAGCTATTCCAGCAATCGATGCAGTTTTGGCTGCCTGCCCATAATCCACTTCATCCAGTTTTTTGTCTTCTACAAATATCTGTTTTCCGACGTCCGTCGCAAAACCGCTGCTGGATTCGCTGACTCCCGCTGCAACTGCGCTTTTAACAATTTTCTTTGTTGCGCTTCCTGTTGTTTTTGAAGCAAGTTTTTTTCCGATCACGCCACCAACTGCTGCACTGACGCCGCCAACCACAGCTTCGTAAGCAACCGCTTTCCAGTCAATTTTCTCCTTTTTCTCAAATAGTTTCTGACTGACTACCTCGGCAACTGCTCCAAATACTGCGCCGCCCAGAAATTTTAAAGCCAGTGAGGAGAACAATCCATGCCCCGACGGGTCGGTATAGCGCAGCGGATTATTATGGCAGTACGTATAGCGGTTTAAGCTTAATGGGTCATAGTATTTTCCTATATAAGTATCTTCTGTTATAAATCTTCCGGTGGTGCTGTTATAGTCGCGCGCATTTACATAATACAGCCCGGTTTCCAAGTCATACTGGTATCCGGCGTACCGAATGCTGTTGTCTGCTTCGCTGGTCTGGGAAATCAGCGTGCCAAATGCATCGTAATCGTAGGTTGCTGCAATACTGCCATCCATGGCGTCGATCAGCATAACAACATCCCCATGTGCATTGTACAAATAATAATAGTTCTTTCCATCAACCCTGCGGGAAATCAGCGTTGTGCCGTATACATTATGGGCAGTCAGATTTCCTGATGCGTCTGCTTCATAAGCGACTTGATTTCCTTCGTAGAAGTATCTGGTTTCTTTTGTTCCGGCAGCATCGGACACTGTTTTGCGGATACGGTAATCTTCTCCGTCATAAGCATATTGTGCGGTAATACTTCCATTTTCATAAGAAATCAAACGGTTAAAATTATCATAACGGTATGTGATTGCACTGCCAGTTACTGCACAGCCGCTGACCGCACCTGCCAAATCTGGAAGCGAGATCGCCGATTCGGTTGCTGCGCTGGCTGGTATCACAAGAAAAACTGCGGCACCACTTACAGGCTGTCCTGGTTCCGGTTCCCATGGGTCAGATCTGGTTTCTGCGGCAGCCTCTGTGGAGTTTGTCTCCTGATACAGCAGATTTCCATTGTTATCATAAGTATATTCTATGATTTTATCACGGTATACTTCTTTTTGCAGACGGTTTGAAGCATCATACTTATAGATGGTTTCCTGGCGGCTGCCAGAAGGCGTTGTCTCTTCTTTGGAAGCGCGGTTTCCTGCCGCATCATAAGTATATTTGGTAAACATTCCGTCTGGCTCTGCTGCCGACAAAAGCTTTCCATCAACATCATAAGTGTACGTGGTAGTTCCCCGCGCATTTTTTTCCAGAAGCAGATTTCCCGCCGCATCGTACTGGTACTCATAGCGGTCCAGTACGGTTCCCGCGCGGTCTGTATGAATCAGCAGCGTTACGCGGGACGCCGCATCATAAATATAATCTTCCCTTGTTCCATCCGCATAGATAACCGCCTGGCGGCTTCCATTTGCATTGTAAGTATAATGTACGATCTCTGTGCCGTCGGTTAAAATGCTTGCAATGCGCCCTGCGGCATCGTACCTTGTTTCTGTTGTTTCTTTATTTTAATTTACAAAATTCTCATATCATCTAAAACTTTATTCACATAACAATCTATCTCTACTTTTTGTGTTTCCAAATAATCAGGATGAGAAGCCGTTTTATAAACATCAATAAATGTATCATCATCCCACCATTCTGGAATCATCATTGTTCCATGACAGCAATGACAACATTCACTACACCACATCCATGCTGCTCCTTTCTTTCCTTGCTGGCGATGCATATAAATATGCGCACTTTTTCTTTCACAAATTGGACAGTTACATGGATATCGATCTGTTTTATTTAAAAATCGTTCCCATAATTGTTGTATCTTACTATTATCATCTTTCCACATTTATCTTTTTCCTCTAATATACTCTGCTAATGCATTTCCTGATGAATAAGCTCCTGGATGCCCTCCTAATGGCCATTCTGGAGCAATACCTCCTTTTAACCAATCTCTTGCATGGTTCAGTTCATGTGCTATGGTATTCGCCAATTCTTCTTCACTAAAAAATACCGAAGAACCGATTTCAATTATAGTAGGAGACTCTTTTCTTGATAATCCTGCACTATTCAACTCTGAATTAAATTTTATTGTTATTTCCTGCCCCGAACCTCTTAAGTTGATCCCATATTTCTTTGCAACTTCATTTGCATAAAGTTCTGGATTTAATGCCATATCATATGTTTTTTCCATTGGTTTTACAGGTTGACCAATTCTATATCGTACTTCTGAGTTGTCTCCGTCACGGATTTCCTCGTTCCACCACTTCTTCACCCGATCCAGCAGACTGTCCTTTTTCGTAACGATTTCTGCTGTGCCATCT
>CAMUAR010000118.1 GCA_947086895.1 uncultured Lachnospiraceae bacterium
TTTTCTCTGTGGTCTGCGAATTATTATAATTTGGGTTTCCTGTATTTATATTCCATGCGGATGTTTTTCTCTGCCCTGACTCGTGATTTTTCTCTGTGGTCTGCGAATTATTATAATTTGGGTTTCCTGTATTTATATTCCACACGGATGTTTTTCTTTGCCCTGACTCATGGTTTCTCTCTGTGGTCTGCGAATTATTGTAATTAGGATTTCCTGTATTTATATTCCACACGGATGTTTTTCTTTGTTCTGTTTCCTGGTTTTTCTCTGTCGTTTGTGGATTATTGTAATTGGAATTGCTGGTACTGAAATCCCAAATTGAAGTTTTTCTCCGTTTTGATTTTTGATCTTTTTCCAAGTTGTCCAACCTGTTTGTCTCTTGATTTTGACTGGGTGCTTCCCACTTTTCTAACTCTCGTCCTTTTCCAAATATAATTGCATGGAGTTCGGAATTTTTATCAGAATTCTTCTGTTTGTCGGACTCTCTTTTGTCTGATATTGCAGCACTTTGCTGATTGGAATTCCATCCAAACGTTTCCTGCTCTTGTGCTTTTTGATTTTTCTTTGACATCTCCAATTTTTCTGCAGAAATTAACTTATGAGCAGTTGCAGATGTTCCAGACAATAACGGCTTTCCTGAAACTAACAGCTTTTCTGATGTCTCTTTTTTTCTGAATTCCTCCATTTCCCCTTTTTCCTTTTTATCCACAGCAGTTTCTGCGTTCTTTCTTGTCCGATAGCCTGTCCTGCTTTTATGGCGAGGCATTTTCCAAAAAAAGTTTTCCACTTTTCTTTGCCATTTTCTTGTTTCCATTATCCCCCTCCAAACAACAAAAATCAGCCAGCAATTTATAAATTACAATTCTTTTTCAGATTCCAAAAAAACAAAAATTCACAGCCTCTGAGATTGCTCCTCCAATGCTTCGAATTGCTTCGTCAATGGATTTTGGCGTTACAAACATTGTGTCAACTGTCCGCAGAGTTTCCACACCGCTCAAGAACATTCCAATTTCATGCTTTGTATAATTCTGCTTTTTTAACAGCACCTCCATAGAATCCATCACAATCGTTACAGCATCCACCACCGTTGGCACACCAACTGCAATGACTGGGCAGCCGAGACTTTCTTTATTGATTGCCTGCCGGTTGTTTCCAATTCCGGCTCCAGGGCAGATTCCAGTATCAGTCAGCTGTACCGTTGTATTTAACCGTTCTACGCTCCTGGCTGCCAATGCATCAATCACCAAAACCAAATCCGGTTTTGTCTGGTGTACAATCCCTTTTAAAATTTCTAGCGCTTCCATTCCTGTCTGCGCCATAACCCCCGGAGCAACCGCGCTCAGTTCGACCTCCTGTTCAAGTTCATGCCCAAACTGACGCTTTAAAAATCCTTCGCCGTACTCTTTTAGAAGATGCCTTGTCACAAGAAGATGATCAATTACAAGCGGTCCTAAGGAATCTGGTGTAACTTCACGATTTCCAAGCCCAGCAACAAGAAGTTTTTGAATCTTTTTCTTTTTACACAGCCGTTTTAGCTGCCTTCCGATCTCCATGCCTGCAATTCGCTGATCTGCTTCACCGCCCGAAAGCAATTTTGCTGCCTCCACCGTAATATAAGTACCTTCTGGCTTTTTCATTACTTCTGCTCCATGCTCGTTTTTAATAATTACCGTTGAAACACGGATCTTTTTATTTTCGCGGAACTCCTCCTCCAAAACAACTCCTTCTACTTCAACATTATCTTTTGCAAACCTCTCCCGCATCTCAAGTGCTAAGTCTGTCCGAATTTCCTGTGCAGGCTCATTCTCACGCTTCTTTTCTAACATATTCTACATTCCGCCTTTCTATAACCTATTACCCCAAATTAAAAAGCCTGATATCGTTCCAGTTCTATTCATTATGTGTAAAACAAAGCGATTTATTCGCAATCTATGATTTCACACATTATCAAATTATAACTATAATTCGTATAATATCTGTTTCTTATCATCCAGTATATTTTATGGATTGTTTTCACTGTAAATAACAAGCATTTCTGAGCTTTTGATTTGATTTATTTTAAAATATATTATAAACAAATTTATATTTTAAATAGATTATTTATTAAAAGAAATATTTATATTATAAGTTTTAAAAATTTAACATTCTCTCTTTTCACTTTTTATTGACATTTTTTATTTATCAATGTTATTCTATAATAAAAAAAATGCAGCCAAACCACGCTGAAAATGGTATTCGCTTTTACCGTAAAACTTTTTTACAATACATACTTTTCTGGAGGATTTTTATGAACTATTTTCAACTGCTTTTGGAACATCGAGAACAATTAAAAGAGGAACACAAATTATCATTTTATCTGCAGGATTGTGACACGGAAATCTTTTACGCTTTTAATACAAAAGGGGATATGATCGCCACTGGAACAGAATGGGCTTATATAACGGACGAAGGAAATTTAATATCAAAATTTTACTCTGACGGCAGCGAGCGGGAAACACTTCCATCGAACAGGCAGCAAATGGAAATGCTGTATCTGATTCCTGAGAAAATCACGCTTGAAGAGTACAAGAAAAATCCCCTTTTGATGAAAGATAAAATTCCTCTTCCTATGAACTACGAAGTAAAACAGATTACATGTCAAAATGAAATATTTACGATTTCATCCAAAAAAGAAAACCCAGATATTATCGGTTCTTTTCTAACCATGTTACAACAATTAGTTTCCATAGAATACTCTTATTATGGAAAACATGGCTTAACCTCCAATGTTCTAAACAGATATTATTATGAATTTCTTGTGGAAAGTCATGAGCTTTATCTGCGCGAAGAAGAACGAAAAAACCCTAAAAAAGATTCCACAACTTTAAAAAATATAGAAACAAAAGATTTCCAGGAAAAAGACGGAGATTATAAATGCGAATGCGAACATTTTTTCTGGGGCGTCCGATCTAATTTATATATCGACTATTGTCCAGATAAAGAAAAAAACAACCTGGATAAATTTGTAAAACAACTAAATTTGCACTTTTTATGGATTCAGCAGCACAAAAAAGAAATTCTCCAGGCAGTTTTAGATGACGGTATGGTGGAACTGGCAAACTACTGGATGGAGGGTATGGAAATAGAGGACGATGATGGCTGCCTATGGTACGAATTGTACGAAGGAGGGCAAATCCCCTGCCCAATTACGGAAAAAACATTTTTGGAAGCGTTATATCTTGGCGGAATTCTTGTTTATGGCAGCGACAAAGACGAAATAACTTTTGATGTATTTCTCAGCACGGATCCAGATTTTTTTGCCTGCCATGATATAGAAGTTTTTATCACTGCTATCCCGGAAGAAAACACATCCTTATCCGAGCAGAGCTTTCATTATGAGATCAAAGTAAATGGTCTTGCAGGATAATCTTTACAAGATAGTCTTTGCAAGATAATCCCTACAGAATAAAATCCGCAGATAAAAATTTTTGGCGTTAAAATATTCTGACTGGCATAAAATTCTTGCTGGTACAAATCAGAGAATAATCTGCTATTTTAATATATGTTTTTATTATTTTAAAAAGTTGTCCGTAATGTTACCGAATATTGTATTCAAACATATAATAGGTTTGAGAAGGATTGTTACAAATCAACTGCAAAATATAATAATACAGAAAGAAAAAACAGTTTTTTAAATACAGCGGACAAATCTTATATATTGCAAGCGCACAAGCATTCTATTGGAAACTTTATACTTTAGAAGAAAAAGTACTTTTTAAAAATATAACAAATTATAATTAAAGTAGTATGATTTTTCTCTTGACATCCGATATAATTTCGACTATGATATAGAAGTATGTTTTTCGGAAAACGTCCGTGTCCGGATTTCCCAAAGACTTTCATGCGAAAAAATAAGAATCGTTGGAGGTGAACGAATTGGCTAATATTAAATCTGCAAAGAAGAGAATTCTTGTAATCGAGACCAAAACTTTAAGAAACAAAATGATAAAGTCCAAGGTTAAGACTCTGGTAAAGAAGGTAGACGCTGCTGTTGCTGCCGGCGATAAGAATGCTGCTGCCGTTTCTTTAAAGAATGCGATCGTCGCAATTGACAAGGCTGCTGCAAAGGGTATTTTCCACAAAAATACCGCTGCGAGAAAAGTATCCAGACTTTCCAAGGCTGTCAACAAAATCGCTTAATTTTTCATTTGCAGAAAATTCTTTCGGCAAGCCGAAAAGTTTTCTAATATATTGATTTTTCCAGATACTGTTTTATTTTGTATCTGTCGTTTGCTCAGAGAGCTTGTCTTTCTGGCAGCTTAACACAAAAGCATCATGGAATTAACCCATCCATGATGCTTTTTGTATTTGTAAATATAAAAACTTTATTGTGTGAACAATATAAATTCTTTTTTTCGTTCCCTGCAAATCATATTTTATATTGCGTTTTATTATGGTAGGCTTCCATCTGGAATGCCCATAGTCTCTCAAATTCATTTCAAGTTCTGACGCATATTGCAGACTTGTTTACTTGTTTTTATTTACTATTTATTTCATTTATCTTTTGATAGTACTGTATCATTCTTTTTACAACACTCTG
Organism: uncultured Lachnospiraceae bacterium; assembly: GCA_947086895.1. Taxonomy (GTDB): domain Bacteria; phylum Bacillota; class Clostridia; order Lachnospirales; family Lachnospiraceae; genus RGIG4057. Next base: position 4,580 of record CAMUAR010000118.1, read on the forward strand.
ATATGATGTATTATGTAAATTTGCCTCCTCTACTATCTCATTAAATAAATCAATATCTTCGCTACTAAAAACGAGATCTAGTTTCTTTTCTCTGACTCCCGCAATATGCTCATATTCTTCAGGATATGCATAATAACATGTTTTACACATATCTATATTTTTTCTAACCCAATTTGGACAATGCCCGCACGCCCATGATTTATCTCTATTGGCTGACGGTGATAAAAGCATAAAATAATCAGTATTCAACATATCAATCGGATCCCCGCCTATTTCATAAGGAACCCTATGATCTGGTTG
>CAMUAR010000119.1 GCA_947086895.1 uncultured Lachnospiraceae bacterium
TTAATTCGATGTTTTTGTGCGGGAGATAGGAACTTTAGTTTGCTGGGCGACACTAAAGGGCTGTCACAGGAAAGAGAAGAGAGCAGAAACAACATATAGATTTTTTTAGTCTGTTAGATTGTATCCTTTCTTTTTCGTGTGACAGCCCTTTTTATTGCCCTTTATAATAATATCACAGATTTGTGTTTTAACAGCCTTGCACCATTGACTACCAGCAAAACACCTGCCGCAGTTCCGGCTGCCAAAATGCAGATTCCCAGTACAAGGCTGGAAATTGCTGTTGCATTGATCGCTTTATACAATTTTTCATTCATGAGATAACTCCTCCTTTATTATTTTCCATTTCTTATTTATTTTAGCATACAACGCCAAAATAATTCAATCCATTTCCATCTTTTTAAAGAAGATTTGCATGTATGCATTGCCTGTATCCGTTTTCGCGTGTATAATAGATAGAAGAAAGAACAGCAGCTATATAAAAATTTATGAAAAAGAAGCAGAGGAAAAAAATTTGAATAAGAAAGAAATTATGGAAATTAAAAAACGTCTAAAAAAAGAAGGCTGTACATTTACACGCATGTGCGGCTGTTACGTGGACGGCGAGCACAACCGGGTAACACGCCTTGGAAAGACTTTTTTAAATCTGGATGAAGAAGAATTTTTTAAATATCTGGAACTTGCAAAAAAAGTCTTGTCCGGCACGCTTGGCAACAACCTTCTCGAACTTGAATTCCCGCTCTCTGAAGAAGAGCAGGGCGGCAGGCAGCAATTCCTGCTTGGATTGCGCGAAAGCAAATTAAAAAACGAAGAATTGTTGGAACGTTTCTACGACCTCATTATCGACCATTATGACTATGTCGGAAATTACCTGATTCTTATTTTCCATGACGCCTATGATGTGCCTTTGAAAACAAAAGACCGCAGAAGCCTTGACGAATCAGAAGAGATCTATGAGTACCTGCTATGTGCCATCTGTCCAGTGACATTATCCAAGCCCGGACTCGGATATCTGGAACAGTCCAATGAAATTGGCCTGCGTCTGCGCGACTGGATCGTTGGCGTTCCTGATACCGGTTTCGTATTTCCAGCTTTTACAGAGCGCAGCACCGACATCCATGCCACACTTTTTTATACAAAAAATGTAAAAGAACCGCCAGAAGAATTAATAGAAGGCGTATTGGGATGCAGCAAAAAAATGACAGCCGCCGAACAAAAAGAAGTGTTCCGTTCTTTCCTGGAAGACTCGCTCGGTGAAGAGTGCAGCTATGAAACGGTCAAGGAAATCCACGATAAAATACAAGAAAAAATTGCAGACAGCACCTTACCTCCAAATAAAGAAGAGGAACCAGAGCAAATGGAGCTTTCTAAAGATTCCATCCGCGAAATTTTACATGCAAGCGGTGTTTCTGAAGAAAAAGTCACACAGGCAGAGCTGGAATATGACAAAAAGATCGGTAATGCACAGCTATATGCACAAAATGTCATAGACCAGCGTAAATTTGAAGTCAAAACTTATGATGTCGTGCTCCATGTCAAACCCGAGAAAGCATCCCAAATCAAATCACAGGTCATTGACGGCAAAAAATGCCTGGTAATCCCAATGGATGCAGATGAAAATATAAATGTCAATGGAATACATACCACTGTATAAACTATACTGAAAATCCTTACTTAATTATACAACTTTCGCACAAAGTATTCGTAAAACAAGCATTTTGCGAATACTTTGTGTGGATATCCTTTATTTCTCAAGTTCCATTCTTCATTTACTTTATTCTAAAATCTCCAATTATTCTATTTCCTTTCTCCATTCATCTTTTCCAGTAAACTTGCAATTTCTTTCTGCAACTGCGGGTTTCCAGCCATCATGCTCTGCAATTCCTCGACAGAAATTTCTTTAACACCTGTACTTTTTGGCTTTTTGGCTTCAGTCTCTTGCGGAGGCTCAGAAATCCCTCCCTGATTCAGCAAATTCTTTTCCAGTTCTTCATAATTATAATCCCGCTGTTGAAAATCTGCATAAGCAGTCGTGCGTTCTGCTATTTTCAATCCATCTGCTTTTTCCATCTGGCGGTTTGCATATGGCTGGTTATATCCCTGTTTCATAAAGTAACAGGCAAGCCCTACCCTGCTGTCGCACTTTGTTTGGTCTACAACATCCAGAGCTTCTTCTATAAATCGGTCATCCCGGTTGAATTTTCTTGCCATCGATAAAATATCTCTCACTTCTGCATCTTGATATCCTCTTTTCCTTATTTCCACATGCTGGCTGGTTATTTCATAAAAAGTAGAATCTGCCACAATTTTTGAATTTGGGTTAAGCTGCGTAACATGGAATGTTAAGCTCAGTACTCCTTTTTGCCCAGATTTTAGCTTTCCCTTATTTTCTTCATATTCAAAATAAATATCTGTGCTTCCATTAATCTGTTCCATAGAAGGCCGAATTACATACCGCTTAAAATCTGTATATTTATATGATTTTGGGCAATCCAGCATTCGAAGCAGTTCATCTATTGCGATTGTAAACACCCCTGTCTCCATGTCTGGATTTTTCAAATTCCAGTTTTTCCGGTCTTGAAATAAATAATATAACCGTTTCGCATATTTATTACTCAGATTGATAGCATACCGAATTGAATAATAAGCACCGCGCCTGGATTCCACAATCATTCTTTTTAAATCATCATCCATCTTAAAATCAATATGGCTGTTCTCTTCATCCTTTGCCCTGACATATGTAATCTTGGAAAACCACGGATAAAAAATGGATGTGTTCTCATCTTTTTTCAGTTTAAATCCTTTTCCTTCCAACGATTCTACTGCCTGCTTCAAAAATCGGTATGCATGAGATTTATCTTCTATATTATAATACTCTTTTACATCAGCGACCCGAATGGAATATTCCTTCTTATCAATCTGGTCATCAATCATGCCAAATGCAATATCCATAATGTCATTTTGCCTTCGGTCAAGATTGTATCTTGCTTCCACAATACTTTGCGGCCGGAAAGCAACTTCATTTCCGCCTTTTTTCTTTACCTTCTTTTTTTCATTCTGCGATGTCTCTGCCTTCTTTGCCATACTGCCTCCTTCGCTATATTTACCGCCATATTCTCTCACCTTTTTCTATTATAGCTATCTTCTCTTTTCCCAACCGCAATATTTTCACCGCTGTTTTCTCTTACCTTTTATGATTTCCATTTAAAACTCTTTTATAATCCAGCAATTTTCTCTTAGCTTTTCCTTTTTAACCGACAAATATTGCTATATTTTAACTTCGTTCATCCATAATTACATTTTTTCACCGCTGTTTTCTCTTACCTTTTACACTTTCACTGCTATTTTCTCCTATCTTAGTTCTTTTTTCACCGCTGTTTTCTCTTACCTTTTCCATTTTCACTGCTATTTTCTCTGTTGCAACTCATTTTAACCGCGATTCTCTCTTGCCTATTATCTTTTCACCGCTGTTTTCTCTTACCTTTTACACTTTCACTGCCATTTTCTCCTATCTTAGTTCTTTTTTCACCGCTGTTTTCTCTTACCTTTTCCATTTTCACTGCTATTTTCTCTGCTGCAACTCATTTTAACCGCGATTCTCTCTCGCCTATTATCTTTTCACCGCTGTTTTCTCTCTGCTTAGTATTATTTTATAATTTTTATATAAAATTTTCTCATATTTACAGCAATTTATATAAATAACTGCATTTCTAAACCCCTTATTCTTTGATTTTATCAATCTTAATCCAAATAATTACAGCAATATTCTCTTACCTTCTAACAGAAAACTACTACTCTACTCCAATGCGCAACTTTAAAATACAGCGTTTTTCTCTCAGCATTTACTGAGCTGTTGCGCAATAGCTATATTTTTAACCATTTCCGCCATTTTCTCTTAGCTTTCTCCATACAATTCTGTTTTCTTTTCTTACTGTGAGTTATTTTACCGCGATTTTCTCTTAGCTTTTATCTTATTTATAATATAAATTTTAATGATTATCCTAATAATTAAGAATTTGTTCTTATTTTAGCAGCAAAATTCTCTTATCTATATGATACTATAAATTGCGCTGCCGCAATTTTCTCTTAGCTTCGTATATACGATTCTATAAATTGGTTCTTCAACGCTTAAATTTTTCATATTGTATTTTAAAAAAAATTCGTAAATATAACAGCGATATTCTCTTACCTGTTAATATTATACAAAAATCATTATATTTTACACTCTCAATTTATATAATTTAAACAGAAACTGCATTTTTCTTATTAATATATAATAATAAAAAGATAAGAAAATGTCAACATTAATTTCTTACTTCTTACCTTATCACTACCGCCACATCCTCTTGGCATTACAGCGACCTTTTCTTAACTATACCGCTGGCATCTCACCCGTTTAACGCCAATTTCTCTTACCTTAACCGCGATTTTCTCCTATCAAAACAGCCACTATCTCGCTTCTTTGCAGCGGAATCCTTTGATTTTACTGACTTTTTACTGCCACCATACTAACCATACTATACCATACTAACCATACCTTTCCATTCTACTCTGTATTTAAATCTTAAAATAGTAGTAAAGAAATATAAAAATTGAATAATTAAATAAAGTTATTTAACAAGTATAAAAAATGAGAATACCTTCAATTAGGCTTTTGGAAATTTACCCAAAAGCCTGCTATACTTTAGCCAGGATCGGATCAAGAAGTCGTCGTACTTCTAAAGTGCATT
>CAMUAR010000120.1 GCA_947086895.1 uncultured Lachnospiraceae bacterium
CGCTCTTAGCGTTTTAAAGACTTGTTCTTGTCTGTAGTTATAGAATAGCTTCTATGTGGTGTTTTGTCAAGTTTTTGATGTGTGCCTTATATCCCCATTGCTAAAGTAAGGGGCTTTACGGCACATTCTGGTAAAAGGGTCTGAGAAATTATAGTATTTGAATCTATAAATTGATTGTGACAAAAAGAATGAACCGGCACAACAAGTGAAATTAGATATACTGGTAATAAAATTACAAGTATATTACTGACTTGAAGAATGTTTTATACATACTATTATAGAATTAAGATTACAACAATTACCACTATGCTTCGACAAGTGGATGTGCTATGATAATGATACAGGTGGGTGACGGGCGCATTTGGTTGCTGCATAAGAGGAATGGAGAATTGTTATGGGCGGAAAAAAGAAGCTGGAGATACGATGTAATTGCTGTGGGAGGCAGTTGAAAACAGAGAATGGAATGCTCTTAGAAGATGCGTTTGAGGGCAGTAAGGAATGGGGATATTTTTCAAAAAAAGATTTGGAAGTTCATAGTTTTGTATTATGTGAGGAATGCTGTGACCGGATTTCAGATTCCTTTGCTATCCCAGTTGAGGTGTCAAAAAAGCGTGAGGTAATGTAGCTCACGCTTTTTTGTTTTGGCTGCACAAAAAAAGAAGCATTTGATTCTTGTATGCATTTTAGATATTTCATTGTATACTTGCGCAAGCAAAAAAAGTATGTTAATATAGCGATATACATTTTGTGGAAAACTTTTTTATAGACTGTAGATTGTGAGGCAATTATGCTGGATGTATGTTTATTAGGAACAAGTGGAATGATGCCTCTGCCTGGAAGATGGCTGACATCTTTGATGACGCGATTGAATGGCAGCAGCTTGCTTATTGATTGTGGAGAAGGTACACAGGTTGCAATTCGAGAGAAGGGGTGGAGCTTTCACGATATTGATATTATTTGTTTTACGCATTATCATGGGGATCATATCAGCGGTTTGCCGGGACTGCTACTTTCAATGGGAAATGCTGAGCGCACGGAGCCGCTTGTGCTTGTCGGACCAAAGGGATTAGAGCGTGTGGTCTGTGCTTTGCGTGTGATTGCGCCAGAGCTGCCGTTCGAGCTTAAATTTGTGGAACTTTCGGAGAGCAGACAACCGTTAAAGATAGGAGCATATTTTATTGATGCGTTTCGGGTCAATCATAATGTGACTTGTTATGGTTATAGTATTCTTGTCAAGCGCAGTGGAAAGTTTATGCCAGAGAAGGCAGCAGAAAATAAAGTGCCGCAGGAATTCTGGAGCCGGCTTCAAAAAGGGGCAAGCATTGAGAAAGAGGGCAGGCTTTATACATCGGATATGATACTTGGACCGGAAAGAAAGGGAATTAAGCTGACTTATTGTACGGATACAAGACCGATGTCAGTGATTGCTCAGGCTGCGGAACAGGCAGATCTATTTATCTGTGAAGGGATGTACGGAGATAAAGGCAAAGAGATAAAAGCGGTTGAGCATAAGCATATGACATTTTATGAGGCGGCGCAGCTGGCAAAAACTGCTGGAGTAAAAGAACTTTGGTTGACGCATTACAGTCCGTCGCTTACTCGCCCAGAGGAGTTTATGCCAGAAACAAGAAAAATTTTTCCAAATACGATGCCAGGCAAAGATAAAAAAAGTATAACTTTAGAGTTTGATAAGGAAGAATAAACTATACTGAAATAAAAGTTTTTTAGAAACAGAAAAACAATTTAACATACACTAAATTTAACAGGAAAACAGAATTTATTAAAAAACTATGCTGCTGTGTGTAAAATTTTTTGCAGCGGGGCAGGGAGATGCAGCTATGAAGAAAAAGAAAAATATTGCCGTGACATGGATTGTTATGTTTGTTCTGGTTGCGGCTATTGTCGGTGTGTTTTTTTTCTTAAGCAAAAGAAAAAATTCAGAGAATTATGAGTCGGAGAGTGCGCAGACCGAAGCGGCAAAATTGTTGGAGAAAGATCTGGAACTTTCCTATCCGGCGACTCCTAGAGAGGTCGTCAAGTTTTATTGCCGTATTGTAAAATGTTTATATAGTCAGGAAGTAAAAGAAGAACAGTCCGGGCAGCTTGAGGATAAGCTCAGATTGCTGTATGACAAAGAATTTTTGGAGGAGACTCCTTTTGATGAGTATAAAATGCTGCTGCAGGCTGAAATTACAGAGTTTAAGGAAGGACAGCGGTCAATCACTAGTTATCAGGTTGCATCTGCAAAAAATGTTGATACTTGGACAGATGATGAACAGGAGTACGCGCGTCTTGTGGCAAGTTTTACGTACAAGGAAAAAACACAGTTTTTTAAAGTATATGAGGAATTTGCACTTCGCAGGGACGACAGCGGCAAGTGGAAGATTCTTGGGTGGAGACTGGCAGAAGAAGAGGATATGCAGTAAAATAAACGAAAGGAATTGTTTCAGTTTTCAATTTTGAAATTTGTGTTGTTATAAATTCGACTTTAGGATAAAAAAAGTAAATTTTCTATTCAATTTTGAAGGGAAAGCAAAGAACGATGAAACAGGATGTTTTGATATTGGCGATAGAGTCTTCTTGTGACGAGACGGCAGCAGCGGTGGTAAAAAATGGAAGAACCGTATTGTCAAATGTAATTTCGTCGCAGATTGCACTGCACACTTTGTATGGAGGCGTGGTGCCAGAAATTGCATCGCGCAGTCATATTGAAAAAATCAATCAAGTAATCGCGGAGGCATTAAAACAAGCAGGTGTTTCTTTAAGCGGGATTGATGCAGTTGGAGTTACTTATGGTCCAGGCTTGGTTGGTGCGCTTTTGGTCGGAGTGGCGGAGGCAAAAGCGATTGCTTATGCGGCAAAGCTTCCTTTGATCGGTGTTCATCATATCGAGGGGCATGTTTCTGCAAACTATATTGAAAATCAGGAGCTTGAGCCTCCATTTTTATGTCTTGTTGTTTCTGGTGGACACACACATTTAGTTAAAGTGACAGAGTATGGGGCATATGAGATTGTGGGACGCACTCATGATGACGCGGCAGGTGAAGCTTATGATAAAGTGGCGCGTGCCATTGGTCTTGGCTATCCGGGAGGTCCAAAGATAGACCAGCTCGCAAAAGAGGGAGATCCGTCTGCAATTTTATTTCCACGTGCGCATATTGAAGGAGCGCCATTTGACTTTAGTTTTAGCGGGGTAAAATCAGCGGTTTTAAATTATTTAAATTCTTATAAAATGAAGGGTGAGGAAGTCAATCGCGCGGATGTAGCAGCATCATTTCAGCAGTCCGTTGTGGATGTGCTTACTGAGAGAACAATTGCTGCCGCAGCAGAGTTTCGCTTTGAGCGCGTTGCAATTGCAGGCGGCGTTGCGTCCAACTCTGCACTTCGGGAATCCATGCGCCTTGCATGTAAAGCCAACGGACTAAAATTTTATCATCCATCTCCAATTTTTTGTACAGACAATGCAGCGATGATCGGCACAGCGGCATATTATGAGTATTGTAAGGGAGTGCGCAGCGGATTGGACTTAAACGCAGTGCCGAACTTAAAGATTGGGCAGCGGTGAAATAGGGCTGTTGTCTGTTTAAGTAAGTTTAATTTCTTGTTGTAAGTAAGATTCAAAAATTATTATGTTTGTGCCATTTTGTAAGTATGATTGAAACTGTTGCCAAACAAAAGATTTTTGTTATATCTTTAACTTTAGTTTTTATAAAAATTGTAAAAATTTTATTTTACGATAGCCCGCGATTGGCAGAATGAGAGGAATAAATGAAAAAAAGTTATGCAGTTATTTTGGCAGCGGGTTCTGGTACACGGATGGGGGGAGATATTGCGAAACAGTATCGAATGCTTGGTGAAAAACCAGTGCTTTACTATTCTATCCGTACATTTGAAGAAAGCCCAATCCATGGGATTGTCCTTGTTGTGGCAGAGAATATGCGGGATTATGTCAGAAAAGAGATTGTTGAAAAGTATAATTTTTCAAAAGTGATGGCAGTGATAGCAGGAGGAAACGAAAGATATAAATCCGTATATAAAGGGCTTGAAGTTTTATCCGACGAAGGACTTGTGCTGGTTCATGATGGGGCAAGACCATTTTTGGATAGCACGTTGATTGAGCGTGTTTTAAAAAAGATGGAGACAGAGCAGGCATGTATTCCGGCAGTAACGCTAAAGGATACTGTAAAACGTGCGTTGGATGGTTATATTCAAGAGACAATTCCACGAGAAGAACTCTATGCTGTGCAAACCCCACAAGCGTTTGATCTTGGCGTGTTAAAACACTCCTATAAAGAATATTTTAAATTTATGGATGGATTAGAACAGAAAAAAGAATATAATTCTTTGGCGAATCGAGCGATTACCGATGATGCTATGCTTGTGGAGGCAATGCTTGGAACTCGGGTGGCAGTTGTGGAGGGGGATTACCGAAACATAAAATTAACAACACCAGAAGACTGGACAATTGCAGAAGCTTTTTGGAAGACAATGAGTTAGAAAGAAATCAAATAATTTTAATTTAACTGTTTATAATATATTGTGAAGTTTGTTTTCTTTCAATTGGTGCAGTATGTAAGAAAGATTGATTTATGATAAAAAATAATTTTTCTGAAAAAAGTTATTGACAAGCTTTCCATCCTATGGTAAAATAGCAAAGCGTTGTTCGGAGAGTTGGCCGAGTGGTTTAAGGCGCTGGTCTTGAAAACCAG
>CAMUAR010000121.1 GCA_947086895.1 uncultured Lachnospiraceae bacterium
ACAGACAGACAGACAGACAGACAGACAGACAGACAGACAGACAGACAGGATAATTGTCTATCTTTATTTCGGCTGCTTGCGGCTTTTCAGGTTTTGCTGGGACATGTGATAAAACATTTGGATATTCCAGTTTCAGAAACTTTTGAGAAAGCAGTTGGGTATTTTCAGGGCGTGCCGATTTTCTTTGCATTGAGCGGATATCTTATTTGGCTTTCGATAAAAAGGAGCAGATCGATTAAGGATTATATAAGAAGGCGATTCTTAAGAATTTATCCAGAATTGTGGGTCGCTGTTGCAGTGGAAATTATTGTTATGCTTTTGTTATACCATGATTGGAAGATAAAAGATTTAGCAGCTTTTATATTTGGACAGGCAACAATATTACAGTTTTGGACGCCGAATTCTTTAAGAGGTTATGGCTGTGGAACACCCAACGGTTCTTTATGGACAATCGGTATTATAATTCAGTTTTATATTATAATATGGTTTTTATATAAATTTTTACATAATAAGAAATTATCTATTTGGATTATTTGCTGGGTGGGCAGCGTTGCAATCAGCATTGGCATAAATCGTATGTTGATTTCTTTTGCACCAGAGGTTGTTTTAAAATTGTTTGGGCAGACATTTTTGCGGTATCTGTGGCTTTTTGCTATCGGGTGTTTTTTTGCAGAATTTCAGGGAAAGCTGCTTATACATGCAAAAAAGTTTTGGTGGATATTTTTATTGATATCCATTGTACTGTATGCTGGTGGTCTTGATATTGACGCGGGTTATAGTGTAATAACGAGCTTCTTTTTGTTTGCAGGTATTCTTGGGGCTGCTTATTGCTACCCAAAGCTGAATTTAAAAAACGATATTTCTTATGGAATATATCTTTATCATATGATAGTTGTCAACGCAATGATAACTTGGGGAATGACAGGCAAGGTATTTTATATTTTTATTGTGGTTTTAGTTTCTTCCCTATTGGCATGGACATCTGCAAAAATCGTGAAAAAAGATTTTTTGATAAGGCGAAAAATATAATCTTTGGAGATTCTCCAAAATGGATGGAGAAAAAAGTACAAGACAAAGGAAGAGGCAGAAAATTTTAAAAGTGTGCAGCAAAGCGAATACAAATATAGCTTGAATACAGAAATGAGGTGAACTATATGGATATAAGTACAGTTTTTAAAAACAATGGCAAGCTAAAGCTTATGATTCTTGTCGGTACTCGTCCTGAAATTATACGATTATCAGAAATTATCAAAAAATGCCGCGCCTGTTTTGATACGTTGCTGGTACATACAGGGCAGAATTATGATTATAATTTAAACGGTATTTTTTTTCATGATTTGGAGCTGGATAATCCAGATATTTATTTAGATGCAGTCGGTAACGATCTTGGCGAAACGATGGGAAATATTATTGCAAAGTCGTATCGGTTGATGGCAGAGCTTGAACCGGATGCGGTTCTTGTTCTTGGTGATACCAATTCTTGTCTGTCCGTAATTGGAGCGAAGCGTTTACATATTCCAATTTTTCATATGGAAGCGGGAAACCGCTGTAAAGATGAATGTCTGCCGGAAGAGACGAACAGGCGGATTGTGGATATTATTTCAGATGTCAATTTGGCTTATTCGGAACATGCACGCCGCTATTTGTCAGATTGCGGTCTGCCAAAAGAACGTACTTTTGTAACAGGTTCCCCGATGGCAGAGGTTTTACATCATAATTTAATAAAGATTGAAAATTCAGATATTCATGCCAGACTTGGGCTTTTAAAAGGAAATTATATTTTGCTTTCTGCTCACAGAGAAGAAAATATTGATACAGAAAAAAACTTTCTTTCATTGTTTCATGCGGTTAATGCTATGGCAGAAAAATACAATAAACCGATTCTTTATTCCTGTCATCCGCGTTCAAGAAAGAGGTTAAAAGAAACTGGATTTTTGTTGGATCGGCGGGTGATTCCTCATGAACCGTTGGGGTTTCATGATTATAATTGTCTGCAGGTTTATGCGTTTGCAGTTGTTTCGGACAGCGGGACACTGCCAGAGGAAGCAAGCTTTTTCACTTCGGTAAATCATCCGTTTCCGGCGGTCTGTATTCGAACTTCTACAGAGCGACCAGAGGCGTTGGAAAAAGGATGTTTTGTTTTGGCAGGAATTGATGCCAACGGGCTTTTGCAGGCAGTAGATTTGGCAGTACAGAGAAAACAAGAAGGCGGATATGGTGTTCCTGTATTAGATTATCAGGATGAGAATGTATCGGATAAGATTGTAAAGATTATCCAGAGTTATACAGGGATTGTCAATCAAATGGTCTGGAGAAAAGATTGAGATTTTCAATCTCGGAATATGATGTTATGCGTCCAGAAATTCCAGCAGATTAAAATGCCGTGCGGCGGAATGGAGAAAAATATGAAAATATTGATAACGGGTGCGAAAGGGATGGTAGGAACTGCTCTTGCAGCAAATTTATATAATATAAAAGAAAACAAAAACACAACGCGGTCAGCGGTTTCTATTGACGAGATTTATGAATATGATATACATTCCACACAGGAGGAGTTAGAATTTTATTGTTCAAACGCAGATTTTGTATTTCATTTGGCTGGCGTAAACCGCCCAAAACAACCTTCCGAATTTATGGAAGGGAATTTTGGTTTTTCTGATCTTTTGCTAAATACCTTAAAAAAGTATTGTAATAGAGCAGGGATAATGTTGGCTTCCTCCATTCAGGCAGCGCTGACAGGGCGTTATCAGAATTCGGATTACGGCAAGTCAAAACTGGCTGGAGAGGAGTTGTTTTTTCGGTATGGAAAAGAAACAGGCGCAAAAGTTGCGGTTTACCGTTTTCCAAACTTGATGGGACACAGCCGTCCGAATTATAATTCCGCCGTATCCACTTTTTGCTATTCGATTGCGAATCAGCTTCCTTATACGGTTCATGACCGTGCTGTAAAGTTGGAATTACTTTATATTGACGACCTTGTGGAAGCAATGTTTGATTTGCTGGAAGGAAAGGAACAGCACTGTGAATATCCAGCAGAAGGGGAAGTGATTGATGGAATTTTGTACGATGGTCTGACGCCTCGCGAAGCTGCGAATGGACGATATTGTTATGTAAGCGATACTTATAAAGCAACGCTTGGAGAAATTGTTGATTTGTTGGAACATTTTCAAAAATTTCCAGTATCATTGATGATACCGCATCTTCCAAGTGGGAGTTTTGCAAAAAAGTTGTATAGTTTGTATTTAACATATCTGCCAAAAGAACGAATGTTTTTTGATTTTACAATGAATCCTGACGCAAGAGGTTCCTTTACAGAACTTTTAAAAACCAAAAGTTATGGTCAGGTTAGTGTCAATGTTTCTCGACCTGGTATAACAAAAGGCGAGCATTGGCATAACAGCAAGTGGGAACTTTTTATTGTGGTTTCCGGTCATGGTTTAATCCGCCAGCGAAGGATTGGAACAAATGAAATTGCCGAATTTGAGGTGAGTGCAGAGCGCCTTCAGGCAGTTTATATGATTCCAGGATGGACTCACAGTATTGTAAATTTAAGTGAAACGGAGGATTTGGTAACAATAATCTGGGCAAATGAAATGTTTGATGCGGCACGTCCAGATACATTCCGCGAATTGGTATAAGCTGTAAAAGGTCAATAAAAGTTGTATAAGTATGAATAAATAATATAGTAACTGTTGAAAAATCATAAACTGCATAGTATTATAATCCTTACTGACTTTACATGAATTTTACAAAAACAAGATAACAAACTTGAAAATATAATTTTATTATTGAATTATACAGCCGCCGACAGGCAGCAGAATGTGAGGAAAAATGATTTTTTGTGTGGAAGATGATCGTGCAGCTCGTGATTTGATGGTATATGCATTCCAGGCAGCGGGTTATGATGCAAAAGGGTTTTCGGATGGAAAAGCGTTTTTTTGTGCTTTAAAAGAGGAACTGCCCGATTTGGTGATGCTTGATATTATGCTGCCCGGCGAAGATGGTATTTCCATATTAAAACGACTGCGCAGCAGTGCGGTTACAATGGGAATTCCGGTGATTATGGCGACCGCGAAGGGAACGGAATATGATAAGGTAATTGGTCTTGATCTGGGGGCGGATGATTATCTTGCGAAACCGTTTGGCATGATGGAGATGGTGTCCCGCGCAAGGGCCGTGCTGCGCCGAACCAAGCCGGGGAAAGGCAGCAATATTTTAAAGGTCGGCGGGCTGGAGCTGGATACAGGGGAGCATACTGTTTTTGCTGACGGAGAACGCCTTGACCTTACATTGAAGGAATATGAACTCCTTCGGCTTTTTATGAGCAGTCCAGGGCAGGTATTTACGCGGGATCAGCTGCTGCAGAATGTATGGGGAATGGATTATATTGGCGAAACTCGTACTGTGGATGTACATATTGGGACATTGCGTTTTAAACTGAACGCTTATGGAAATTGTATTCAAACAGTCCGGGGAGTCGGTTATCGGATGGAGAAATAAGAAAATTTTCCTAATAGAATAAAATATGCAAAAATTACTGTAAAAGAAAAGTATTTATTGCGAAAAGTCTTATTTGCACTGTCCTATAATATGCAAGAAAATTTAAAAAGTATTTTTAAGTTATTTTATCCTCTTCCAGCAAGAAGACTCCCACCTCTTAGGTGGGAGATGAATTGT
>CAMUAR010000122.1 GCA_947086895.1 uncultured Lachnospiraceae bacterium
AACAGCGGCTTATAGCCGCAGAGCAAACCACCCGTTTGACGGGTGGTTATGATTGGGAATGTGTTTATGCACATAAAAATCTTTTTGGAATCAATGGTTCCATCTATTACAATTTCGGTATTTTGTTTTCTGATAATAGAACAAAGATTTCCGAAATTGATATCTACCACGGTATTCCATGGCATGTCCTGCGAGAACTTTACCGGGAAACTATGGATCACAGACCGCTTGGCAAGATATTGGCAGGATACTGCTTTTATGACGGCTGTGAGATTCGTCCTCTGAAAGTTTGTTTGTCCGGCACGTATTACTACCAGGAGGAAAGGCGGAAAGGAAAGACCGCCTGGAAGTTTGTACAAACTTTGTACAAGCTTTTTGTTTCATGCCGTTTTCCGGCTGCATTTAGGGCAGTTATCGTTTCTCCATTTTTTATTCCGAAGCCTTTATACTGTACAATAGCGCAGAGCAAAAAGTATTTTACGGTAAGGAATGAACGGCGGCGTAAAAAGAGTTTGCGTCTGCGCAGCTCCGCAAACAGACAGATCAGTTGTGATTTTATATATTAAGCTGCGCAGAAATGAGGTAAACTATGATTGAAGTAGAGCACGTTTCAAAGACCTATAAGGTTGCGAGAAGAGATGCAGGTTTTGTGAATGCTCTGCGGGCGCTCTGGCACAGACGGGTGGAGGAAATCCGGGCTTTGGATGATATTTCATTTACAATATCAGACGGGGAAATGGTCGGTTATATTGGTCCAAACGGAGCAGGAAAATCATCGACCATTAAAGTATTATCCGGGGTGCTGACACCGGATGCAGGAAAATGTGTGGTAAACGGGAAAGTACCATGGAAAGAGCGAGTGGAGTATGTAAGGCATATCGGAGTGGTGTTTGGTCAGCGTTCGGGGCTTTGGTGGGACGTTCCGATTATTGATTCGTTCGAGCTGTTAAAAGAGATTTACAAAATACCAGATACTACATACAAGGACAGTCTTGACGAGCTTGTCACATTGCTTGATCTTGGAAAGATTGTCAAAACTCCGGCAAGACAGCTTTCCCTGGGGCAGCGAATGCGCTGTGAGATTGCGGCGGCGCTGCTGCACCGTCCAGAGCTTTTGTTTTTGGATGAGCCGACAATCGGGCTGGATGCAGTGTCAAAACTTGCCGTGCGGGATTTTGTGCGCCGGATCAATGTGGAACATAAAACCACGGTAATTTTAACAACTCATGATATGCAGGATATCGAGGCGCTGACAAAACGGATTCTTTTGATTGGACATGGAAAAATTTTGCGCGACTGCAGTTTTGAAGAGCTGAAGGCAGAAGCAGAAGGGGTGTCCGGCGGCAGTATTGATGAAATCGTCGCTGCACTTTATGCAAAGTATCATATTTGAGAGATAAAGGATGAAAACTCAGATTTTCAATCTTGAAAATTACAGTGCCGCTTGTGCGGCGGAATGAGAGGATTTATGTATCTTGCATTTTTCAAAATGAAATTTTTGACAGGGCTTCAGTATCGGGCAGCCGCGGCGGCAGGTATGGCGACACAGTTCGTCTGGGGAATTTTTGGGATTTTGTTATACAAGGCGTTCTATGAAACAAATGCATCCGCGTTTCCAATGGATTTTCAGGCACTGGCGTCTTATATTTGGCTGCAGCAGGCATTTTTAAGTTTATATTTTGTCTGGATCTTTGAGGAGGATATTTTTCAGACAATCACAAGCGGGGGTGTTGTATACGAATTGTGCCGCCCGATGGATTTGTATACTATGTGGTTTTCCAGAAGTGTTGCAAATCGTGTGTCCCAGGCAGTACTGCGCTGTCTGCCGGTACTTTTGTTTGCTTCCATATTAAAACGCCCTTACGGAATCGGGCTGCCTGTAAGTATCCATGCAGCATTCTGGTTTTTTATATCGTTTTTTCTCGCGCTGTTTACGGTTGTAGCATTTACAATGTTGATTTACATATCGGCGTTTTATACCATACAAACAAATGGGATAAGAACGCTTGCGGGTGGGCTGGTTGAATTTTTATCCGGCGCGACAATACCTCTTCCATTTCTTCCAGACGGTGTAAGAACAGTGGTGGAATTGCTGCCGCTTGCATCGATGCAGAATGTTCCGTTCCGCGTTTATGGAGGAGATCTTTCCGGGAATGAAATGTATGCAAAGATTGCTCTGCAATTATTTTGGATTATTGTTATGGTTATGTTGGGAAAATGGCTGACAAGCCGTGCGCTGCGGCGCGTTGTCGTGCAGGGAGGATAATTATGCGTCTATATTGGAAGTATTTTGCAATGCACTTAAAAAGCGCGATGCAGTTTAAAGCGTCTTTTTTTATGATGCTGGTCGGACAGTTTCTGGTATCCTTTTCTGTTTTTTTGGGAATACATTTTATGTATTTAAGATTTCCGACCGTAAAGGGGTACAGTTATCAGGACTCGCTGTTGTGTTTTGCAGTTATATTGCTGTCTTTTTCCATTGCAGAGATTTTTGTGCGGGGATTTGACGCATTTGCCGGAATGCTTGCAAACGGAGAGTTTGATCGAATTTTGGTGCGCCCGCGCAATGAAATTCTGCAGGTTTTATGTTCAAAAATTGCATTTACACGTATTGGCAGAGTTGTGCAGGCGATTGCAATGTTTCTTTATGTAGTTGCGACAAGCGAGATTTCGTGGGGCGTAAAGCAGATATTGACTGTTATTTTTATGGTGATTGGCGGGAGCGGATTATTTGCTGCAATGTTTATTCTCTATGCGGCGCTTTGCTTTTTCACAACAGAAAGTCTTGAATTTATGAATATTTTTACGGACGGCGCTCGTGAATATGGAAAATATCCAATTGATATTTATGGGAAAAAGGTATTGTGGATCTGCACATTTCTTGTGCCTTACACGCTGGTTCAATACTATCCATTCTTGTATTTAACTGGCAGAAGAAATGAGTGGTGGCTGATGTTTTTGCCTTTTTTAGCACTGCTTTTTTTAGTTCCGGCATTTGCGTTCTGGAAATACGGGGTCAGACATTTTAAATCAACAGGTTCATGATGATTATGACGACTTATTTTTGGTCGAAATTTGGCTTCCTTATGTGTTTTGCTGAATGGTAATTATTTTTACCTGTGGAATTCCTTGATATCTTTGAATAATTTTGCCCGCGCCGGAAACAATACAAGCATAGATAGCGTTCGGCAGATAACGTTTGCGCGACGCTATACCGGGAGTACATCAATTGTACCGAAAGAGAATTTGAGGAAAGGCGGCGCATAAAAGTGAAGGGAGCAAAAAAGGAGCTTGGAAATAAGAAACGCCTGTATCTTCTGGCAGTCTGCGGCGTCCTCGCTGTATCGGGGGCGGTCTATGCAGGTACACGTGGAAACGGTGATAAACCGGAAGAACCAAAGCAGGATCTTGTCGATTTAAACGAAGAACCAGGCGGAATTTCCCAGGGTGATGGGAAGAATGAATCCGATTCAGAACTTCATACGGAAGTTCCAGATGCAGCAAATTCAAATGAGAGCGGAAATGAGGTTGCTCAGGGAAATAGCGGGCAGAAGCCTGTAGATGTTGACCATGTTGTGACACTTGGAGAAACAAGTAAGCCAGACCCTGAGATTACTTTGCCAGACACTCCAAATACAGGGCTGGTTGGCAAGCAAGATACGCCAGATAATACAAGATCAGAACAAAAGCCAGGAAAAACTGAACCAGAAACACCTGTGAAAAACGTGGCGGAAAATCCGAAAAAAGACCAGGAAATTGTAAAGGAAGTCAATACTCCAACGGCGGACGAACTGAAGTTTTCAGAGGAAGAAGGACTTGCTTGGCCTTTAAAGGGCGATGTAGTGAAATCTTACAATGTAGATAAAATGGTCTATTTTGAGACATTACAGCAGTTTAGAACAAATCCCGCGATTTTTATTGCAGGAAATCCGGGGACAGACATTGTAGCAGCCGCTGATGGAATAGTTCTTTCTGTCGGGAAAGAGGACAAGCTTGGACAGACATTAACCGTAGATATTGGGGACGGCTATCGTCTGGTGTATGGGCAGCTTGGCGATTTGAAAGTGAAAGAAGGCGATTATATTAAAGCTGGTACTGTACTTGCAAAACTTGCAACAGCAACAAAATATTATCGTCTGGAAGGCAATCACCTTTATTTCCAGGTACAAAAGGGTGAAGAGACAATCAACCCGCTGACATTGATCAAATAAAGAAGGTATTATGGAGCTTCGCTTGCGAAGCTCTTTTATTATCGGCTTTAGCCGGTTGAGTGCGTCGGAGTTTTTCGTGTTCCGAAAAA
>CAMUAR010000123.1 GCA_947086895.1 uncultured Lachnospiraceae bacterium
AAGTCCCTTTTTTATTTGTATTTGTTTGTCACCCCTCCGCACTATCCAACATCAGGCGGGTCAGTTGGCTGTACGGTGTCGTTTGTATGATTATCGTTATCTGGTTCGCTGTCTGGTATATTGGTTGGAACAACATCGGGTGAATCGGTTGGCTGTACAGTGTTATTATTTGCATGACTATCGTTATCTGGTTCGTTGTCTGTTGTATTGGTTGGAACGACATCGGGCAGGTTGGTTGGCTGTTCTACGCTATTGTTTAAACTATCGGATTGATTATTGTTTGAGTCAACGGATGTTTCTGAGCTTTTTTTTAAGCTGACGCATAACCATATTAAAGAAACTGTCAGTACTCCAAAAATAAATCCTCCGAGTGCATAGTATATTTGCTTTTTTTTGTTCATAAAAACCTCTGTTTCTGTGATAGGGGGTGATTGAAAAATAAAAATTGTCCAAAATTTCTATTTGTGTTTCGCAGTTTCATTATACCATATCGTTCCGATATGGTACTCTCCGAGGGATGCGCACGATTTGCTAATGTGTTTGTCCTCCCGTTGGTCGGACGCAAATCGGCGCAGGTATAATATCTAGCGATATTATACCATGTTTGAAAAACATGGTATTTTGGTAAGATGCACACAGTTCGTCAAGGAAGATGCTCTCCTTTCAGTCGAGCGCGAACTGGCGCAGGTATAATATCTGGCGATATTATACCATGTTTTTCAAACATGGTATTCCTCTGGAAGATGCGCACGATTTGCTAAGGAATTTGTCCTCCCTTCGGTCGAAGGCAAATCGGCGCGGGTATAATATCTGGCGATATTATACCATGTCCTCCAAAATGCTCAAAGCAAAACCTCAAAACCTTGCTGCGCTGCGGTTTTTCGGTCGCGGAGCGCGCTCACAAGTCAATATTTTAAATTGCTAGAAACAAAAAACATGTTTCCGCAGTTTAAAATATTGACTTATTCGTTTTGCTTTTCGCGGATATTATACCATAATAAGGGTTAAGTTTGTATCTTTTATTTTTTTTAAAGTTATCAACTGGTGTATCATTATATTAAAAAATTTTTATCGATCAAGGGAATCAAGCAAAAATATTGTGCAAATGTATATTGTATAGTCGGATAGTATGATTTGCCAAAACAGGCAGAAAAAATTATTTCTGTGATGCGAGGAATCGTTAGAACTGCGGAGGGATTGCGGAATTAAAACAATATTGGTATTTGTTGTGTTCAGGAAATAACAGTCAGAAAAATTTTGGCTGTTGTTCTTGGGATTTTCTATATAGTAATTTCCAGAATTTGTGTATAACTTCTTACAGGAAATTTTATGGAAATTTATCACGAAAATCATAGAAATTACAAGAAAGTTGTAGTATAATTTTAGTTGTGAATTTTCTGATTATCATTAGAATTATAAAATAAATGAAAAGCAGTATATCCTTTGCTTATACTAGGTGATGCAATTATTAAAATTTATGGGGATAATGGCAAGGCAGTGAGATATGCCAGACGGATTATAGCAATGAATGTAAGTGAAAGAGAAGTTTATTGTCTTGAAGCATGCGAAAACTTTTCTGAAAATGTGATATATTGATGAACCAACAGAAGAATATGATTGTTTTTTGATATTAAGCAAAACTATTATAATATTGGTATTAAATAAGGGAAAGTAAAAGTTATAGAGGGAATCGACGAAAAAGTTTGATTATTTTAATTGCTTTAACTGTAATTCTTTGAATTTTTTTGTTGAAAAACACAGTATTCCAGCTGTTATTTTATCTGAATTAAACATAAGAGTAGTGCAGTTGTTTGGCACTGTAACCGAGCAAATTGATATTTTGGTAATATAGAATAAGAATGCAGAATAATTTTTTAAGGAGCTGTTGAATTATGAAATTAGCAGTTTTATTTCCAGGCATGGGTTATCATATGGATAAACCGTTGCTTTATTATGCAAAAGACCTTGCGGCAGTATGCGGGTATGAAATAATGGTGGCAGATTACGGGGAGTTGCCAAGAGGGGTGAAAGGTTCACCGGAAAAAATGAAAGATGCATTTGAGAAGGCGCTGAAAAATTCGTTAGAATCGCTTGCAGAAGTGAAATGGGAAAATTACAAAGAATTATTATTTATTTCAAAAAGTATTGGAACTGCTGTTTCGTCGGCTGTGGCAGATAAGCTTCAACTGAAAACAAAAAATATTTATTTTACGCCAGTTGGAGAAACTTTTTTATTTCCGCTCCAAAAAGGAATTGCATTCCATGGTACAGCAGATACATGGGCAGACACCAAAACGGTACAGACAGGTTGTGAAACGTATGGGATATCGCTCTACATTACAGAAGGTGTAAATCATTCTATGGAAAATGATGATACAATTGCGAATATTCGGGTTTTGGAACAGATTATGAAACAAGTAAAACAATACATTGAATAATATGATACAAAAATATATATTTTAATTATTATAATATCTTGTGATAAAAATATTTATTGATAAATTGCAGAAAAAATATATCAGGTCAAGAATGTCAATACATCCGATTAAATTTATATTAGAGTGTTGTAAATTTTATAAATAAAATATCTTTAGTGAAAAATATTTTAGAATGCAAAGGAATGTTGAAAATTAAGATTTTTAGCTTTAATTTAGAATTATAAACATCGAAATGGAGGAAACAGTGAATCCAGCAGCAATGTTGAAGTTAATGGGAGCAGAAAAAGTTTTTGAAAGAAATCATCCTAAGTTTGTGGCGTTTGCAAAAAGTCAGCTTTCCAAAGGGATTGCGGCGGGAACCGTGATTGGAATTACTGTGGAAAGACCAGGGGAAAAGCCAGTGGTTGCAAATATTCGAGTTCAGCAGTCTGACCTTGAACTGCTGGAGGTTTTAAGAGAACTTGAGGAAGGAAATAACGAAAATGCATTTTGAATATTGCCCGTATTGCGGCAGAAAATTGGAGTTAAAAGAAATTGGCGACGAAGGTATGCTGCCTTACTGCGTACAGTGTGAAACGCCGCTCTGGGATATGTTTACAACAAGTGTAATTTGTGCTGTTGTAAATGAGAAAAACGAGATTGCATTGTTAAGACAGGATTATGTATCCAAAACAAATTATGTGTGTGTTGCAGGGATTTTAAAGCTTGGCGAGAGTGCGGAAGAAGCAGCAAAACGTGAAATTAACGAGGAAATAGGACAAAAAGTTAGCAGTCTGACATACATTCGCAGTTATTATTATAAGAAAAAGGAAATGCTGATGTTAGGATTTCTGGCAAAGGTAGAAAAATCAGAACTTGTATTGTCCGGCGAGGTGGATACTGCGGAGTGGTTTCCTCTTGCAAAAGCTTTGAAAAAACTTCGTGAGGGCGGGATTGCTTGGCAGCTGGTAAAAGAAATTTTGGATAAAAGGATGTGAGAACAACATGGGATATCGATATGAAACGCATCTTCACACGTGCGAAGTCAGCGCTTGTGGAAGAACGAAAGCAAAAGATTATATTAAATTTTATATGGAAAAAGGTTATGCAGGAATTATATTTACCGATCATTTCTTTAATGGAAATTGTGGTGTAGATTATCGGCTTCCATGGGATAGAAAAGTAGATAAGTTCTGTGTCGGTTATGAACTTGCAAAAGAGGAGGGCGATAAAACAGGATTTCCTGTATTTTTTGGCTGGGAATTTAATTTTCAGGGTGATGAATATTTAACTTATGGTCTTGATAAGAAATGGTTAAAGGAACATCCAGAGATTATGCGGGATACGCGCGAAGAATATTATAAAAAAGTACATGAGGCTGGCGGAATTGTCATTCAGGCTCATCCGTACAGGGAGAGGGATTATCTTAATACCATACGGCTGAATCCCTATTATGTTGATGCGGCAGAAATTATCAATATGGGAAATGAGCTGTATCAGGATGTACTGGCAGAAAAGTATGCAGAGATCTACCATCTTCCAGTGATTGGCGGCTCGGATATGCATAATATTGATTTCACCAAGGAAACTTCAGGAGTAGAAACCGAGCAGCCGATTTCCTCCATTCAAGATTTTGTGAAGTCCATTTTGTCCAAAAAAGGATTTAAGCCAATTGTGGTGGAAAATCGTTTGGGAGTTCAGAAAAAGAAACCGTCGTTGCCAGTGCTTTTATATAAACAAGATGGAGTATGGGAAAATTTATCCTCTTCCAGCAAGAAGACTCCCACCGCTTAGGTGGGAGATGAATTGTGCTC
>CAMUAR010000124.1 GCA_947086895.1 uncultured Lachnospiraceae bacterium
CGTTTTTCGGAACACGAAAAACTCCGACGCACTCAACCGGCTAAAGCCGATAATATTAAAAAATTGGGTGCAAGGAATTCTTGCACCCAATTTTTTTATCTCGCAATATCCATTTGATGTTGTTTCATCATTCTTATTATATAGTATACAAGCACCGTATTAAACGGAAGCTGAATTAAACTTTTGATTGCCCGCGTTGTAAAATAGAACCCAAATCCCTTCCCATACATAAGTACACACCACACTGTCCCCAAAAACATTTGTATCATCACTGCTACAATGGTCATTGTGATAAAACAACGCAGCAAAAACATGGCATCCATCGAGTTTTGTTTTAACACAAAAATAAGGTTGATAATAATATTAACAAAAAAGCCAGCAACAATAAAATAAAATCCGATCTCCGGTTTCCAAATATCACGGTTTGTATAAACTGGCAGCAGCAACCATAAACATGCCGCTGTCGACAGCATAATTGTCAATATTCTTCGACGGTACAAACTGAAAACAATACCAGCAGCAGCCATAACAAACGCCGCAATAATAAGTATTTCAGGATTTCCCTTCATGTTGCTTACTATTGTATTGTTTAAATAGAAAATCGCACTGAAATTTTTTAATGACACTTTTGGTTCCATGATCTGCAAAAATGGTAAAAACTGCCATGCAACAAGAATCAGCACAAAAACTACTGTTGGAATTGTATCTGCAAAATGAGATATTTTTTTCCCCTCTTCCTGACTTTTTTTCTCTTTCGGAGCTTTTTGATAAAACATCAGCCCATACAAAAAACCGCCAAGCGCCGCGTTAAGCGTCCATCCAAAAAAATATCCGCCCGTCGGTCTTAAAATCAGCTGCAAAATATCTCCCAGCGCTCCAGTAATCATAGCCATCCAGGGACCATACAAATATCCTGTCACAACATTTGTAATAAATGCAATACTAATGCGAACCGATGGAGTCAGCGGTAAACTGATAAAAACAGATAAAACCAGATGCAGCGCCAACAGCATCCCCGAAACTACGATTGCTTTTCGGTTTCGAAACTCATAAACAGCAGCCCGAAAACGGCTGTTTGACCTGATGTTCACCTTACTTACATTCATTTTAGAATTCATCAAAAGACCTCCTTTTATGGATGAGCAGGCCACACAAGCCGCAAACGGAATCGCAAGATTTTCTTTCAAATTTTTTTACTGCTTATTTTTGCGCATAAAAAGCCTACCCCAAAATCAGGGCAGGCCACCGCTTGTGTTTGATGCAGCAGCGGGATGCGAAGCCTGCACCGCAAGATATCTTTTCGTTCACACAACAACTCCCCGTCTGCGTGACACTTAACGCGCAAGCCCCTACTCTGCTCATAATTTATTTAGCGATTGCATTATAACACCATACCATCACATTTACAAGAGACATTTACATTCTATTTTCTCTTTGATATAATATAACCAATATTTTTCCCAAATATTTTTTTACAAAACACTCTAATTAATTTTAAAAAAGGAGTATAAAATGCTTACTTATTCTCTTGATAACATTGGCTCGGAAAGCTTATATTTATACTTGTACCGATGTATTAAAAACGATATACAAGACGGAACTTTATCTTCCGGCGAACAGCTTCCATCCAAGAGAAGTTTTGCGCGCCACCTTGGGATCAGCAATATCACGGTAGAAAATACTTATGCACTTCTGCAATCGGAAGGATATATTTATTCTATTCCTAAAACTGGTTTTTTTGTATCTGATCTTTCTATGCTGCCCGAAAAACCAAACTCAAACATGCACGGCAGATTTTTGTCTAACAATATGCCTGTTCCTCCTGGTGTACAAGAAAAAAAATTTTTTGCTGACTTTGCAAACAATTATGCTGCGCCAGAAAGTTTTCCGTTCTCTGTCTGGGCAAAACTGATGCGCGAAACCATTTCCATAAAGCAAAATGAGCTTGTGCAAAATCCTCCCTGCGGCGGAGTTATGGAATTACGTTTGGCAATCTGTGAACATCTAAGACAATTTCGTGGAATGGAAATATTTCCAGAACAGGTTATTGTCGGTGCTGGAACAGAATATCTGTACAATCTGCTTGTCAATCTGTTAGGTCGTGAAAAAATATACGCAGTTGAAACTCCAGGTTATCGAAAAATTTCTAAAATATATCAAATAAACGGCGCTTGCTGTAAGTTTATAGATATGGACAGTTGCGGAATACGTATTGATAAACTGCTTTCCTTAAAAGCGGATATTGCACATATTTCTCCTTCTCATCACTACCCTTCTGGCATTGTTATGCCAGCAAGCAGACGTTATGAACTTCTCAGCTGGGCTGCCGAGAACAAAAATCGCTATATTATTGAAGATGATTATGATTCTGAATTTCGTTTTGCTGCTAAACCAATGCCTACTTTACAAAGTATTGATCAGACCGAAAAAGTAATTTATATTAACACCTTTACCAAAAGTTTAGCTTCAACCATCCGTATTAGTTATATGGTATTGCCCAGAAACTTGCTGCGCCGTTTTTTCAGTAAATTTTCTTTTTTTTCCGGTACTGTGTCAAATTTTGAACAATACACACTGGCAAAATTTATTCATGACGGTTATTTTGAAAAACATATCAACCGAATGCGCAATTATTACCGCTCCATTCGTGATCGTCTTTTAAATGAAATTGCTGCAAGTTCTCTTGCAGCACACAGTACAATTACAGAGGAAACCGCAGGGCTTCATTTTATTTTGGAACTTGATACAAGACTGCCGGATAAAATACTTGTTCAAAAGGCTGCTGAAAATGGCATTCATATCTCCTGTCTTTCCGAGTATTATCATACTACACTCGGCGCTCCAAAACATACGATTGTAATGAATTACTCAGGAATTTCCAAAGACAAAATTCCTGAAGCGATAAAGCGGCTCGCGGATGCTGTTGGTTACAAATAAATTTTTAAAGACTTAACTTGCTCTATATTCGCAAAAAATCAGATTATACTTATTTATAGGGTAAGTTAAGTTTCTTAGTTTCCCAATAAAAAAATTCTTTTTCAAAATCGAAATCCATGGCAAAATTATCAGAAAAATCACTTTTGTATATTTATATATCTTTATTTTTATATTTTTTATTCTTAAATTTGCTATATATTACTTTTATACAGGTCATAAGCATGTTTTATATTATAAATAATATTTTTTCGTGTTTTATAATATATAAATTTTAGTCTTTTTATTATATTAGTGCTTTTATCTTTTCTTTATTCTGTCCCGAATTATTTTTGGATAGATTGGTTATTCTGTTTAACTGTATAAAATCAGAAAGTTTACATCTCTTGACAAGGGCATACAGCCCATAATCAAGTGCGATGAATAGTTGAAAGTCAAATTTTCCACTTAATGGCGACACATTCACCCGTGGCGCGGATTTGAGAAATAAGGCTGTCGGTCACCTGCCGCCTGTCATCGAAGTCAATCTCTTCCCAGCAGTTGAGTGAATATAAAAGAACGGCGGCCTTGATTTTCTCAAAGCCGCCGTATAATGGGGCGTGACAAGTTGTGCTGTACGACGGCTTTTTTTCTTTTGCCGTCGTGCGGCAGTTTTTTAATCTTGAATTACTGTACAGAAACCAGAACTGGATTGTTCCTCTCGTTGCGTGTGTTCGTCAAATTCCGCTTGACTAAATTTCTTAACACCCGTCAACATTCCATATCCATTGGCATCCAGATTTGCAAAATCGCGTACTGTATAAACGTCTATTGTGCCGCTCGCACTCCAAGAGTTACGGATTGCGCCGTTGAAATTCCCACTGGTCAGGTCCTCACCGTTGGAAGTCAGAACGTCCTGAAAGTATCGTACTTTTTCGCTGTTGAAGTACCACTGGTCATTTTTGGCATCATAGGTGACGCCAAACGCTTCATACTCCTTTGCCATATCTTCCAGTTCTTTTGCGGAGGGGAGATTACCAGCTATGGCAACGGGGGATGGAGGATTTTTGATTGCCTCAACATCACGGGCGGCAAATTCCGTTTCCGAAAACTCTTTTACGCCAATCAGCTTTCCAGCGGGGTCAAAAGAACCATCTTCGGAGCGGACGATGCTGGTGAGGTCACGGACGGCATATACATCAACCACGCCATTCTCGTT
>CAMUAR010000125.1 GCA_947086895.1 uncultured Lachnospiraceae bacterium
TACGAAAAAGGACAGTCTGCTGGATCGGGTAAAGGATTGGTGGAACGAAGAAATCCGAGACGAAGATGGAAGTATCTTTGATACGATAGACTATTCAAAAACAAAAGAAGCCCTTAATGATAAAGGCAGACGGATCGCAACAACAAACCAGGTTCGAAGGTATAAAGGGGAGGTAAGAAGCAGAGGAATTGGCGTAAAAGTAGATAAAAAAGGAAAGGTGTTAAAAGATGATAAATTAGCAGGTTTTGATTACACGAAGGAAATTATTTATATAAAAAAACAAACCGGTCTTTTAGAACTGTATCATGAATGGTATCATGCAGAACAGTATTTAAGCATTGGGCAGAAAAATTATATTGCACTGGGAATGTTGAATCGTGAAGAACATGTATATCATCAGATTATGAAAAATAAGCACTTATTCAATAAGAAAGAATTAGAATTGTCAGAGAAGTATATTACAAGGTTACGTAATGATGCAAGAAAAAGTTTTCAGTAGAAATACATTTGATTTTGGTATGTTAAAATGAATTTGCATTTGTTTTTATATCTTGCGGCTGTAATTTTAAAAACAGCCGCAAGATAATCAATAAATATTAAAGACAAGTATTTAAGAATAGGAAAATAATGTGGATAAGTTTAGAGAAAGGAAAATGATAAGGATGAAAGAAATGTATATAATCGAAGAAATTGATTTTGAAACCAATTTAAAATATGATGATATTATACGAATTACAAAAAAATTTATGGAGACAAAATCAACTCCTTATGAGTTTTATCCAGCCAATATTTTATATGAAACAAACTCATTGATGACAGATGAGCCAATTTGGAGTGTGCCAATTATTCCAACAGATATAGATCCTGTTTGGAAAGATGATTATAGTTGGTTGATTATTTCTGATAAAAAAGCACGACCAATCTGCTTGCTGAATGATCACGGAATGATAGCGGAAGTATATGAAAGATTATCGTCAAAAAAGATGGATATTATCCCCAAAAAAGGTCAAAAAGCAACAGCAAAGGATTTTGTAGAAATATGGCATGGAGATGAAAAAAAGGATAAGAAATAATGTGAAACATCAGAACAATAAATCACAAATATTTTATTTTGAAATATTCTAATAGCAAATTATCTGTAAACTATAGTAAGAAGTGGATGTTTTTAAAAGCAGGATTGGGCTGATAAAAATGATTATGATGCATTTGGTACGCGGATTTCGCAGACCAGCACAACTACTTATGTATGAAAATACTATGACCCATTAGGCTTAAACTGCTATACATACTGTCATAAGCTTCGGAGATTAACGCTGGTCAGGCGGTAAAAACCATGGCGATTGCCGGGATTGGCGGTATCCTTGGCACAGTGACCGACTATGCCGCAGACCGGTTCAGGAACGCCAGAACAAAGTACGTTTCAATGGAAGTCGAAGTAGAAAAAGTACAGTACAAGTGCTTTAACCATGTAATCAACTGCAAAAACCACGAAAATGATATCCACGTTGTCACAAAAGAAAAAGAGTGGCGAATGGTTGGTATCCCAGAGTTTGGAGGAAGCGACAAAACTCTGATGGACTACATGGAAGAACGCGCCAAGGAACAGATAGCAAAAAACACGGCTTCCCAAAACGCAGTATCTGCTTTGGAAGATGGCACAGCAGAAATCGTTACGAAAAAGGACAGTCTGCTGGATCGGGTAAAGGATTGGTGGAAAGAAACTGATAAAGATGAAAATTTATTAGAAGCGTTAAATGAAGATATCATTATTCGATATTGTCCAGATGGCAGTAAAGTAATAGATTTTGCATATTTACCAGGAACTAAAGTAATAGAAGTTCCAAGAAGATTATCAACCAGTGAAATGACATATTTGACAAAAGAATATGGAGTGGAATTTGCACAAGTATATCAACTTGGTTCTGGTATTCATGGAAGAGGCGGAAAATATTTTGTTTACTCAGGTAGTTATAAATCTGTTCAAGTGCCAATTCGGAATGATTTGATGTTAATTAATCATACTCATCCAAGAGGAACTGCATATCCAAGTTTGGCGGATAGAGAAGTTTTGGAAAAGTTCGAATTGGCAGGTTCACCACAGCGAGTTTCTGAAATTATTCCGATTGGAAAAAATACTACAATAAAATTTGATAAAAACGATATAAGATAAAAGAGATTTTTTGATTTAAACAAAAAACGTATTAAAGATGAAATTAAGAGCATACAAAATAGGGTATAACAAAGTTAATCTTTACATATTCCAAATTCTTGTTTTTTGTTTCTGGATTTCTGTTAAACTACAAAAAAATTTGATAGAAATTCAGAAGTAAATTACCAGATTCTATAAACATAGTACATATAGCAAAATAATAGTGATTTTAAAGAGAAACGAGTATTTTTAAAGAAATTTTATATTAAGTGAAATAGGAGGAAAAGTAAATGGAAGAGAATGAATGGATGGAAGTGGAAGATTATTCTTATTTATGGAAAGAAGAAAAAGAAGATTATGTTTTAGTAAAATCATCATTGGGATATTCCATTATAGATAAAAAACACCAAATGATGTTAGTGGTGGAAGATGATGAACTGGCAAAAAAGCTGATCGAAAAAATGTTAGAGAACGGAAACAAAATATACGAAGATATTAATCAAGCCTACAAAGATGTTTAAAAGATTTTTATTATAGAAAATAATTTTGTATATTGTTTTTATAATTATTTTTCGAATAAAGATTAAGAGATTTATACGATATTGTAAAAAAGTTTTCCGGTAGAAATGTATTTGGTTTTAGTATGTTAAAGTGAACTTGTTTTTACATCGTGTGGCTGTAATTTAAAAACATCCACATGATAATTAATAAATATTAAAAATAAGTATTTCGAAACAGAGAAGTGATATAGTTAGGTTTAGGGAAAGGAAAAACTGTAAAAATGAAAGAGCGATATAGAATTGAAGAAATTGATTTTGAAACCAATTTAGAATATGATGATATTATACAAATTACAAAGAAGTTTATGGAAACAAAACAAATTCCTTATGAGTTTTATTTAAAAGCGTCAATTTCGTATGATACAAATTCACTAATGACAGATGAGCCAGTGTGGAGTGTGCCAATTATTCCAACAGATATAGATCCTGTCTGGAAGGATGACTATAGTCGTTTGATTATTTCCGATAAAAAAGCGCGACCAATCTGCTTGTTGGATGATCATGGAATGTTAGCAGAAGTATATGAAAGATTATCGTCAAAAAAGATGGATATTATCCCAAAAAAAGGTTCAAAAGCAACAGCAAAAGATTTTGTAGAAATATGGCATGAAGATGAAAAAAAGGATAAGAAATAATGTGAAACATCAGAACAATAAATCACAAATATTTTATTTTGAAATATTCCAATGGCAAATTATTTGTAAACTATAGTAAGAAGTAGATATTTTAAAAAGCAGGATTGGGCTGCACCGCAAAACAAGTATTTATTCCTGATGTCGAAGAAGGATGGTTTCAATGAAATGTTGTGATTGTGATGAAAGGATTGGAATAAAAATTAATTCTTGGAAGCAGTTTGAAGAGTTAAAAAGCTTTTTTGAAGAGCAAGTTGAGAAGGGAATTTTTATGGTTATATAAATGTGAAATGTGCGGCGTACTTTGGGAATTTATTTATCCATATTTTCCTGCTTTGGGACAAGTAAAAAAATTCAATTCCGATAAGGATTATGAAAAGGATATAACTTGTTAAAAATGATTACGATGCATTTGGCACACGGATTTCGCAGACTGGCACAACTACTTATGCATGAAAATACTATGACCCATTAAGCTTAAACCGCTATACATACTGCCATAATAATCCGCTGCGCTATACTGACCCGTCGGGGCATGGATTGTTCTCCTCACTGGCTTTAAAATTTCTGGGCGGCG
>CAMUAR010000126.1 GCA_947086895.1 uncultured Lachnospiraceae bacterium
CTTTTCTCATGCTTCAGTCTGTCTTGACTTCGACAAATCTATGGGCACCCCAACTTGCATCTCTGACAATCGCCGATTTGTATGACAGAAGCCTCAGCAGTCGCTCAATTTCTTCCCCTTCTCCAGTAAGCATCAGAAATCGCTTAGGCAGATGCACCACAAAGCGGCTTTTGTTCGCCTGACAAAGCTTTTCCTCGTCTTCGATTTTTGAAACAATTCATCTGCATTCCTCCTCGTAAATGCCAGCGCGAAGCTCTGCAATATGTTCCTCGAAGCCGCCCTCTTTGGCATTTGCTCTCATTTCCTTCTCTTCTTCCAGCACGCGCTGATATCCGCCTGGATCAACGGGATTAAGATCAGTGCGGATATAGTTTCGCAATTCCTGATTGTTGGGACCACAAAAATCATGCTTTGCGCATTTGATTTGACTGCCGTTCTCAAATACCTCAGTAATCGACTCAATACTGACTACTTTCTGTTTCACGCGTTTACAATATTCCCTGAACCCATGAAACTCGTTGGGGAATCTTAATATTCATTTTGCACTGTTTTGTTACGGCATTTTGCTTATATCCTATAAATGAGCAAATTCACAACTTGCACAAAAACTTGACCATTTTGTCTTTCTCACGCGGACGAACACCTTGATTAAGTATCTTTTGTCCCTGCGCCGTAGACAAATTTATGCAATATTTCAGATTTGCTCATTTATAGTTGAGAATATAGATCCACTGAATTTCCTTCCCCTGCTCGGTATCAACAATCTCAATACTGCCGCCATGATACCGTGCCGTGTTATCAACGACCTCCTTCGCATTGTTTCCATCCGGAATCGACAGCGTAACGCCATCATACCGCAATGTTCCAAACCTCATCATTTTAAAGCATCCTCCCATAATCGTGTAACTCCTTCATATGTAATTGATTTATAGTATACAAAAAGACAGGAATGGCTAAATTCTGAAAAGGGCGGATTTAAATCCGCCCCTTCGCAAAATCTTAGAATTCACCTGGCACATTCAGCTCTGAATTGTCAGACAAAATCCATATATTCACCTTTTTTCGGCAGAATCTCCTCTGAAATGCTGGATGGCTCAACCATAAAGACGCTGCAACATATCTCTGCCATTTCAACTCGCAAAAGAGCAGACTCCGGTTACGTCAAAGCACTACGAATTTCAATTTCGTTCTTTTTGAGTTTTTCAAAAGATATAGGTACACAGCCATGCCTCGCCATGTTTGGATGATACAGCGACCAAACAATATGGTAAAGAATCTGATGTATATAGAAAACGTTAAAATTTTTTTCTTCATCTTCGTCTTTCCAACGCTTGCAGCTCAGACCAGATACTCACACAGGAACATATCAAAACTGCCAAAATCCCTCCAGAAAGCCGTATCTTCCTCTGTTTCCTTGACGGACTGCCAGAGCCTCCGCGCATCATAATCATACGCTTTGGTATCGACAATCAGATTGTGATGGAGGCAGTATGCCGTCCAAAGTGCCCGCAGTTGGTCATAGCAAAGCTCCTGATCGAAGCACGCTTCCATTACAAACTGGACAATGTACTGGAATTCCTTTTCCTTTGGAGAATTCGCTGCATTAAGAACTTTTTGAATCCATACAGCATCAACATTCTGAATCTTCGAACAGTATTTTTTCATCGCACTCAGAACAGCGATCTTCTCCTCCGGATTTAGATGGTATCTATATTCGTTGCCGCCCTCATCATCCCAGATAATCACCTTTATGTAGTCGAGGATGTCCTCCTCCTGTACGTTAAGATATGCGTATGCACGCAGCGTGTCATCGTTCTCCTGCGTATTGACATGAGTACCGAATACTGCGTCAACGTCGAAGTTCGGCTGCATACCAAACTCAATCAGTCCGTCATCCGTTATGTTATCATAGTCAAAACAAATGTCCTCCGGACGCAGATTTTGATTGCCATGAATGTACTTGACTTTCTCTACGATGTTTGCCTTATTTTTCATGTTGTATTATCTCCTTTGTTAAATTTGTCTTATTATATGCTGAGAATCCCCTGTTTTTTCACTTCTATCACCGCCCAAAGCAGGTCGTTTTTCTCAGCCACTTCTCAAACTTACCAGCAATCTCCTCCAGCTTTGCTTCGTCCAATGCGTTATCGCCCAAGCTCTGCCGGAAACCATTTATCAGCATTACCCTTACCTCATCGGGCTGTGCCACGAGAAGCTTTTTGTCAGCGGAATCAGAAAGGGCTTTATCTTTTCGCAACACATTCTTTGTGCTGGGAAATTACTCCTGTCAGTTTCAATCCCGCCGCAGGCGGAGAAAAATGCGCAGCATTTGAGGGTTCAGGGCATAGCCCTGATGCCGCCTGCGTAAGACCGCCCGCCGCGCAGGCGAACAAATTGTCTGCTGTCAAACCATCATCATACGGAACCAAGAATTTCATCCAGCTCCTCATCGAAGATCGTCTCCTTGACCAACAGTTTCTCTGCGACTGCTACCAGTTTCTCCTGATTCTCCCGCAGGAAATTCAACGTTTCACTGTACAACCGCGTACTAATCCGCTTTGCCTCGTCAACAATCCCCTGTCCTTGTCCTTGTCCTCGTCCGCCAACCAGAATATCCATATTCAGCATACCGAAGTCCTCGCTCATGCCGTATGCGGAGATATAATTTCTGATAAGGTTTGTCGCCTGTTTGATATCCGCTGACGCGCCAGTTGTAATGTCGGACTGGTTCCCGAAATAAATCTCCTCAGCCGCCCGTCCGGCATATGAAATCTTAATCTGGGTTTCCATCTGGCTTTTCGAGTACATTACCCTGTTGTCTTCCGCGCGGAAAGTCACGCCGCCTGCCCCGCTGGTAGATCCGATTATCGTTACCTTTGGCACGGCTTCCTTCGCAAGCAGCTTGATTGCAAGCGTGTGCCCTGCCTCATGGTACGCAATCATCCGTATCTCGGCCTGATTCTCAACTTTCTTCTTCTCCCCTTCCATGATGATCTGAAAAAGGGCATCGTCAAAGTCGGACATCTCGACTACCTGTTTCTCCCGATAAACCGCTCGAAGCGCGGCTTCATTCGCAAGCGTTGCCAATGCAGATCCACTGAATCCCGGCGTTGAAATCGCAATCTTATGAAGGTCTACATCGTCCGCAAGCAGTTTTTCTTTGCAGTGAATCTGCAGAATCTGCTCCCGCTCCTTCACGTCAGGCAGCGGCATTGCAATCTTGCGGTCAAACCGCCCCGCCCGTACAAGCGCTTCATCCAGCTCTTCATGCGTATTTGTCGCGGCAATCGTCAGGATGCTGTTTGTGCTGTCAATCCCATCCATCTGCACCAGCAATTCATTTAGCGTTGACCTTAACTCGGAATGGACATTGTCTGCCTTTCTTGAGCCTCCAATCGCATCCAATTCATCAATAAACACGACACACGGCGCATTTTTCTTTGCGGTTTCATAGAGCGCGCGGACATTCTTCGCCCCAACGCCAACATAGGTATTGACGAACGATGATGCGGATGCCGAATAAAATGGTACGCCTGCCTCCCCGGCAATCGCCCTCGCCATATACGTTTTACCTGTGCCGGGCGGTCCATATAAAAGGATACCCTTCGGCAGCTTTGCGCCGATTTTATTCAGTGCCTTCTGTTCTTTCAGGCACTTTACGATAAAGCGAACCGATGTTTTGGTTGTTTCATATCCGGCAATATCTGCAAAGGTAACTTTTTGCGCTGTGTTCTGCTTTTTTGTTTCCTCAGCGCTGCCCTTTTTATTAACAGCCGCACAGGTTTTTGTCTCTCTTTCTGCCGCAGCGCTATTCATGCAGATACCCGCTTCATTCTTCCCATTCGGCGTAATCTGAACATCAATTGCCAAATTGTTACT
>CAMUAR010000127.1 GCA_947086895.1 uncultured Lachnospiraceae bacterium
GTTTTTCGGAACACGAAAAACTCCGACGCACTCAACCGGCTAAAGCCGATAATAATATAATCGAGTAGGAGAGGGTTTTCCTCTCCTACTCGCTCTGAATGCATATTTTTCAACTCTCCATTCCTATCAACGAATATTTATCCGCATAAATTTTAAAATTCTGCTGAAAATCTTCGCTGTCATTTCTAAAATTCCGAAGCATTTCGTGAAGATTCATATTATAATGCGTCATATCAATCACACAACCTGCAATGTTTGAACAATGATCGGAAGTCCGTTCCAAATTCGTCAATAAATCCGACCATACAAAACCTGCATCAATCGAACACAATCCCTGCTGCAAACGAAGCGTATGTCTTGTTCGCATCTGCTCTTTCCTGCGGCTGATTACCTGCCCTAATGGTTCCACCAAAACAGCAGATTTTAAATCCTGATTTAAAAAAGCATTCAAAGATAAATCCAGCACTTCATTGACCGCTGAACAAAGCGTGTCAAGTTCAGAAACAGCCAAAGCGGTAAACACCAGATTTTTTCCGCGCAGTTCTTCTGCGGATTCCAACAGACTTACCGCATGATCGCCAATTCTCTCAAAATCGCCAATCACTTTTAAAATCTTTGTCACTTCCGCGCTGTCCGATTCACTGATTTGTTTCGAGCTTAATTTCAAAAGATAAGTTCCCAAAATATCTTCATAATGATCCGTTTTTTCTTCCTTTTTACGGACAGACGCAGCCAGCTCAAAAGAATCATTGCGCAAAACATCAATGCTTTCTTTCAATGCGCAAATTGCTGTTTTTGCCATATCTGCGGTGATTTCATAACAGTGTTCTAAAGCAATCGACGGAGTATTCAGCAGTCGTTCATCCAGCTCTACCTTTGTATCTGGCTGTTCTCCGTCAGGGATAATCCGCTTTACCAGTTTTTCAAGAAACTCAGACAAAGGCAGCATCAAAACAGTACATAATACATTAAAAATAGAATGCGCGGCAGCGATACCAAACAGCGAAACCGGATGTTCCAGCAATACGGGATGAAAAACAATCTTTATCAGGCAAAACACTATAAGCCACACGGTTGTTCCTATCAAATTAAATGACAAATGTACTATTGCAGCCCTTTTTGCATTTTTGTTTGCTCCGACAGAAGAAATCATTGCTGTCACACAAGTACCAATATTCTGCCCCATAATAATCGGAATCGCCGCGCTGTAAGAAACCTGACCTGTAACCGCCAACGCCTGAAGAATACCAACGGACGCCGAACTGGACTGAATGATTGCGGTAAGAACCGCTCCTGCCATTACGCCCAAAACAGGATTTTGAAATAAAAGAAACAGATTTTGAAATGCTGGAATACTGCTAAGCCCCGAAACAGCATCGGACATTGTCTCCATACCAAACATTAGCGTTGCAAAACCCAGCAAGATCATACCAGTATCTTTTTTCTTATCACTCTTATAAAATGTATAAAAAATAATACCAATCAATGCTAAAATAGGAGTAAAAGAAGAAGGTTTTAACAACTTTATAAAAATATTGCCGCTGTCAATCCCAGCGAGGCTTAAAATCCACGCGGTAACTGTAGTGCCAATATTGGCTCCCATAATTACATGGATCGCCTGTTTTAGCGTCATAAGCCCGGAATTTACAAATCCAACCACCATCACGGTTGTAGCCGAAGAACTTTGAATCACTGCGGTTATTCCAAGACCAGTCAAAAGCCCGGCTGCCTTACTTGTTGTCAGTTTGCTCAAAAGCGACCGAAGTTTTCCTCCAGCTCTCCGCTCCAGAGATTGCCCCATCACGTTCATGCCGAACAAAAACAAACATAACCCTCCAAGCATCGTTAAAACATCAAAGATACTCATACATTTTTCCCTCGCTTCTACACTGTTTTCTGCCTGCTTCAATTTTCTTTTATACCATCAGCACTGCAATATTTCCTGTAAAACCAATTTTTCAACTGCTTACATTAATATTGCCAAAACAGTGTAAAATCCATTATCAAGATTGTGTAAAATTCTTGTAAAGCGAAATGGGAAAATGTATTGTAATATCCGTGCCGCAGTCCGGCACACTCTGCAGCTCAATAACCGCATTGTGAAGCCTTGCCGCATGTTTGACAATGGAAAGCCCCAGACCTGTTCCTCCAATTTCTTTTGAATGACTTTTATCTACCCGGTAAAACCGCTCAAAAATCCGCTCATGATGTTCTTTTGGAATACCGATCCCCGTATCGGAAACAAGCAGTTTTACTCCCCCTTCCTCCTCTTTTACAAAAACAGAAACCGAGCCGCCAGGACGATTGTATTTTATTGCATTATCACAAAGATTATAAATAATCCCTTCAAGCAGCTGCCGGATCCCATAGACAAACGCTGTCTCTCCGCTGAATTTTATCTGAATATTTGACATCTCTGCTTCAGAAAAAAGCGTCTGAACCGTTTCCTCTGCCAATGCACAAAGATCCACTTCCTCGCGTTTTAAATCAGACGCACCCTTATCCAGATGAGATAATTTAATAATATCTTCCACAAGATGTATTGCGCGCTGCGCTTCAATATAAATCCGGTTTGCAAACTTTGCCATCTCTTTTTCCGGCACCATACCATTTGCCATCAGCTCTGCGCTGCCGGAAATCGTGTGCAGCGGAGTTTTTAGTTCATGCGATACATTTGCTGTAAACTCCTGGCGCATCTGTTCTGCCTTTTCTTTTTCTGTTACATCTAAAATAAGAAGAACAACACCAGATACCACACCTCCTGAAAACACAGGGCTGGCGCCAAATTGATAATTTCCGCCGTTTAATTCCATCACAATTTCGGCATGTTTTCCATCCCTTGCATTTTGAAGAAGTTCCTGTAATTCTAAACTGCGGTGAATCGCCTGAAAATACTTTCCCACACAAGCGCAGTCCGCAGAAAAAAGCCTCATTGCAGCTGGATTGATACTTAAAATAATTGTTTTCTCACTGAGAAGAATAATCCCCTCCGCCATCCCTGTCGATACTGCTTCAAATTCATTTTTCCGCCGTCTCAATTCCTCTTCCTGCTCTCGAATCTGGCATTTCTGCGCGGCAATGCGGCGTGTCAAAGGAAGAATTTCACTGTATCCGTACTCCAAAGGATGATCCAAATTTAATTCGTTCAGCGGCTTTACAATATCCCTGGATAAACGGGAAGCCAGCACCAAAGACAAAATCAATGCTATAATAAAGATAATGCAGATTGGCTGAAACATTCCAAAAGCCAATGTGAAAAGCGTGTTCTGGGCGGTCGAAAGACGCAGAACAGTACCGTCTGGCAAACGTTTCGCACAATAGATCAAACGTTCCATCAAAGTTTTCGAATATCGTATACTTTCTCCAGCCCCTTCCGAAAACGCCTGCTGAATCTCTTCCCGTTCCAAATGATTTTCCATCTCCAAAGAATCCGATTTGCTGTCGTACAGCACAATACCGTTTCTTCCAATCCACGTAATGCGGTAATCGCTGATATCAAGTTCTTCAAAAAATTCAACGCCCTCTTTTACGGCGCCCTGAGATGCCAGATTTAACTGCATCTTCAGCTGAGTTTTCTGCATTTCTGAAAAATAGTTGTAAAGCACAATTAAAAACAACAAAATGGACGCAAGAAAAACACTGATTGCCACAATACATATGGAATGAAAAATTCGCTTTGTCATAACGCTCCCCTTGTACACCACAGAGATATCTGCAATACCGCTCTAAGTGACATACTCCCACCGCCTATGCCATGCATAGAGGCGGGGGCTTCTCGTTCGAGTAATCCATTGATTACAGCATAAGCGAGCGAACCCCGTG
>CAMUAR010000128.1 GCA_947086895.1 uncultured Lachnospiraceae bacterium
TCAGCTGGCTAGAGCACACGGTTCATACCCGTGGTGTCGAGGGTTCAAGTCCCCCCTTCGCTATTGGGACAGGAAAACCTCTGATTTAATCAGAGGTTTTTTGTTTTATGCGCAGACCCGTGCAGAGGAAATAAACCGCTAAGGCGGCGCACGGGTCGCGCAGCGAGCAGGAAAAAAAGCGTTCCTGCTCGATTTAAGAAGACAGACCCGTGCAGAGGAAATAAACCGCTAAGGCGGCGCACGGGTCGCGCAGCGAGCAGGAAAAAAAGCGTTCCTGCTCGATTTAAGAAAACAGACCCGTGCAGAGGAAATAAACAAAAATTAATTTTATAAAAATAACATATTATAGAAAAATAAATCAAAGGCGGCAGGCAGCAACAGATTTATTTTTTTTTATGTAATATAACTTTGACGTATTGTAAAGGCGCGCATTTGATCGCTGCACCGAGCAGCAAAAGGCTTTAAATTTTGAGAGCTTATTTTTGTGCAGCCTGATATATTCTATAATAAATATTGCTAAACCATAGAAAAAAATCTTATAATATCATAATAGAGAAATGTTAAAATCTAAAAAATATAGAGAAATAAAAGGCTGTTTGTGCCGAGAACGTCACAAATCAGCCCGGATCCAGCAAGAAAAACTGCATGCTCAGTCTCTTGCGGTTTCTCAAACAGAAACGTTCTCGGAATGGAGGATTGCTATATGAGAATTGGCACAGGATATGATGTACATCGACTGGCGGAAGCGCGGGACCTTGTTCTTGGAGGCGTAAAAATTCCTTATGAGAAAGGATTGCTTGGACATTCGGATGCGGATGTGCTGCTGCATGCGGTGATGGATGCATTGCTTGGCGCGGTCGCGCTCGGTGATATCGGCGTCCATTTTCCTGATACGGACGAGGCGTACAGAGGAATCAGCAGCCTTGTACTGCTTGGACAAGTCTCTGAACTTTTGCAGCAGGAACACTATATAATCGGAAATATCGACGCGACCATTATCGCGCAGCGGCCAAAACTTGCGCCGTATATAAAATTGATGCGGGAAAATATCGCATCGGTGCTTGGGATTGAGTATAATCAGGTAAATATCAAAGCGACGACCGAGGAGGGGCTGGGATTTACAGGCGCGGGCGAAGGCATTGCCGTGCAGGCAGTTGCGCTGTTAAATTCGGCGGCGGACTATATGGAAAACGGCAATGCGGGCGTTGTGTACGCTTATGAAGAAGGCGGGCAGCAGGGATGTTCCGGCGGAAAATGCGGTTATTGTCACAGAGCGGGAAACGGAATAAACAAATAATATATTATACAAACGGTGGACCCTGTCCGTCAGAACAATTTGTGAATTTGTATCTGCGGCAGGATTCCATCTTTTTGTAGTATAGCTTTTTATAAATTACAGAGACGCAAGTTTAAATTTGACTTTTGTAATCTGTATCTTATAGCAGAAAAGACAGCATAAAATATGCAGTTTTAAGGTTGTTGTAACTGTAGAACTGTCTGTATACAAAAATGATTAAGGAGAAATGAGGATTTTTATGGACGAAATAAAAGGGATATCATTTACAGATCTTGTGCGCAAATCATACAATTTGCCGCAGCAGGACATCCGGTCATATTCGCCGCTTGTTCTGGCGTATATCGGGGATAGTATTTATGATTTGCTGATACGCACAATGCTTGTCGAGCGCGGCAACAGCCAGGTAAATAAACTGCACCGCCGCGCAAGCACCTATGTTAAGGCTGCGGCGCAGAAGGAGATTTTGCAGGCGGTCGAGCCGATGCTTACGGAAGAAGAACATGCGTATTATAAGCGCGGGAGAAATGCAAAATCATATACAACAGCAAAAAATGCTTCTATTGTCGAATACCGTGTGGCGACAGGATTTGAAGCATTGCTTGGATTTTTGTATTTAACAGGACAGACAGAACGTATTTTTGAGCTTGTCAAAGCAGGGACAGATTATCTGGAACGTCAATTACCTGCAACATAAAATTTTATAAAAAAGGAAAGGAAAATAAAACAGTATGAGATATGAAGAATTAACGATAGAAGGAAGAAATTCGGTATTGGAAGCGTATCGCGCCGGAAAAACAATTGATCGGTTATTTGTGCAGGAAGGCAGTCAGGACGGTCCGATAAAAGCAATTTTAAAAGAGGCAAAAAAGGGCGATACCGTTGTTAATTTTGTAAAAAAAGAAAGACTCGATCAAATGTCGGGAACAGGAAGTCATCAGGGAGTGATTGCATACGCGGCGGTGTATGAGTACGCGCAGGTAGAAGATATTTTTAACGCTGCAAAACAAAAAGGGGAAGCACCATTTATATTATTGCTGGACGGCATTGAGGACCCGCATAATCTCGGAGCAATTATCCGAACCGCAAACCAGGCCGGCGCACATGGAATTATTATTCCAAAACGGCGCGCGGTTGGTCTGACTGCGGTTGTGGCGAAAACGAGCGCGGGGGCGATCAATTACACTCCGGTTGCAAAAGTTACAAACTTGGTACAGACAATGGAGCAATTAAAAAAGCAGGGAATGTGGTTTGTATGCGCTGATATGGACGGCGAAGTAATGTACAAGCAAAACTTAACGGGACCGATTGGACTTGTGATTGGCAATGAGGGCGAGGGAGTCAGTCGGCTGGTAAAAGAAACTTGTGATTTTATAACGAAAATTCCAATGTATGGGAATATCGATTCCCTGAATGCTTCTGTTGCGGCGGGAATACTGGCTTATGAAATTGTTCGTCAGAGAAACTGGAAATAAAAAATAAGAAAAAATCATTTTTTCAGGCTATTTGTGTTATTTTGCTGTGTAAATATTTAGAACAAAGATTTAAAATAAAAATAAAATTTGTATAAGGATAAAAACAAGGGGGATTGGCATGGAAGAGAAAGCTTATATTGGGCGGACGGATGAAGAACTGATCGAACGCTACAAGGCAGGTGATACGCAGGCCATTGACGCATTGATTGTCCGATACAAAAAACTGGTAAAGAAAAATGCGCGCGCGCTCTATCTGATTGGCGGGGAGCATGACGACTTGATTCAAGAAGGAATGATTGGACTGTACAAAGCGGTCAGGAATTATGACAGTCAAAAAAATGCAAGTTTTCAGCCATTTGCAAACCTATGTATTTCAAGACAGATTTATACGGCAATCCAGTCCTCAAGAACAAGAAAGAATCAGCCGCTCAACGATTATGTTTCCTTTGACGCCGCAGATAACGAAGATGGGGAACTGCCAGGAGTTTTTCTCTATGGAGAACATACATTCGAATCTGGAAGAAACCCCGAAGAACTTATGATCAGCCAGGAAAACGACAAGCAGATGGAAGAATTCTTATCCAAAAAACTAAGCCGTTTTGAGATGGAAGTGCTGCATGTTTATCTCGAAGAAGAAAACTATGCAAAAGTTGCAAAGCAGCTTGGAAAAAGCCCAAAAACAGTAGATAACGCACTGCAGCGCATCAGAAAAAAGCTGATGGAAGAGTAGAAGAACGATGGTAAAAAAAAATAGGATTTTTTAAGAATATACACACAAATATTTAATAAAGCTATGGACAAAAAAATATTTTAACCTTTTCCAGCAAGAAGTCCCCCACTTCTAAAGTGGGGGATGAATTG
>CAMUAR010000129.1 GCA_947086895.1 uncultured Lachnospiraceae bacterium
AATCAAGAAAAGGTTTCCTGTTTTTTTGCGCCCATTTTTGGCATTTTCAAAAATTATTAGTATTATGCCGTGCAAAGAGGGAGAGAAAGAAATTCCCGCTCTTGTTTGGCAAA
The DNA here is from genome assembly GCA_947086895.1 of uncultured Lachnospiraceae bacterium. Classification (GTDB taxonomy): domain Bacteria; phylum Bacillota; class Clostridia; order Lachnospirales; family Lachnospiraceae; genus RGIG4057. The sequence goes on from CAMUAR010000129.1 coordinate 114, forward strand.
TCCGCAGGCTGTCCGAGAAGAAATTTTCACAAATTCCCGTCCTTTTGCGGCTTGCGCCGTTTGAAAAAATCCACCCACGAAAGAAGGTTTACAGCCATGAAAACATTATAAGGACGAAATAGGGTCAGAACCAGAAAAATAAAGCAGAATGAATATTTTGCAAAATCTATTTCATTCAGATTCTTATTGCAGTATAATGGAGTCGGTAACAAAAAATTTTAAAAGAGGTATAAACAATGACTGAAAAAGAAAAAATGCTTGCAGGGCAGCTTTATGATCCGTCTGATTCTGAGCTGGATCAGTTACGTTTAAAAGCACGCAAATTGGCGAGAAGCTATAATTTGACTGATGAGGATGAAAGGGAAAAGCAATTTCAGATTCTCAAAGAGTTACTTGCCAATACGCCAGAAATACCCGGATTGCAGGCTCCCATCTATTTTGATTATGGCTGTAATACATATTTTGGTAAATGCAGTGGGGCAAATTTTAATTTTACCTGTCTTGACGTCTGCCCTGTCCATATTGGAGATAATGTAATGATTGGACCAAATGTTACCATTGCTACTCCTATGCATCCAATGCTTCCTGAAGAACGGAATTGTAGATTACGTGAGGATGGTACATTATATAATCTTGAATATGCAAAGCCTGTTACCATTGAGAACGATTGTTGGTTAGCTGCTAATGTTGTTGTCTGTGGGGGAGTGACAATCGGAGAAGGAAGCGTTATTGGAGCAGGAAGTGTCGTAACAAGAAATATTCCGCCACACAGTCTTGCGGTAGGTAATCCATGTAGAGTAATTCGGGAGATTACGGAAAAAGACAGAATGGAATAATCTTTTTTCAGAGAAAATTCTTTTTACTATTAAAACTAAATCAAAGTTACTTAGAATGCCGTTGCATGGACAAAACCAAAGCAACGGCATTTCCTTCTCTTTGTTTCATCCTGCTCAATGGTGAATCCTTATATGCCGGAGTTCTTTCATAACATTTTTCAAAATTGTGCGCTCCTGCTGCCATGCAGGGGCATGACCTGCTAGGAGCGTTCTGTGGACAGCAGATGATTTCCATAGATGTCTGTAATATCGGTTCCGTTCAGAAATCAAACGATAATTAGCGGTTAAACAAAGATTAGAAAGGCTCTGTGCAATGCAGGGCTTTTCTTAATGCTGCTTTTGAAGAAGAAAGATAATTTCAAACAAGGTTGATCCAAAGATACAGGGGGACACAAAGTTAGGAGAGAAACTCAAGGCAGAATTGAAAAAAATGTGTTCTCATGTAGCAGACGAGGTAAAAGAAGTGTGTTCTCAAGTGCGGCTTCACAAATGTGGAGACCGTTGCCTTGCTTTCCCACAGTGGATAGACATTATTATAAAAGTGAAGTTTGGCGAGATTGAAGGCAGCTATGATTGGATAAAATAGTTTGGTAAAAAGAGCGAACAGGCAGAGTGCTATGCTGCCTGTTCCATGAGAATAGAGAATTTAAAAGCACTAATGGTATAATATACCAAAAATTGGAAAATGTCAAGTAAAATCAAATTTTGTCGAAAAAACTAAGATTTAAAAATTCTACATTTTAAGGAAACTTCTATATCGAAGATCCCTTGTTCTATAATTCTATATTCAAAAAAATATTCTTTGAAAAATTTTATTCTAAGTACTATAGATTTTATTTTTATATGAATTTTGATTTTATAACTTTCGTTTTATAGATTTGTCAGTAGAAGATACAAAAAAAAGGTAATGAAGTAGGCACATTCATTACACATCTAAAAATTTACTAAATTTGATCAAAAAAATGTTCTTAATAGCATCATGATTGTACCACCACATTACAATCTTGTCAATGGATTTAAGAAAATTTACAAATGTTTACATAGTAAAAGAAATTATTTTAATTTATTTTTTTACTTTAAATTGCGATATTATAATAGTAACAAAAGAAAACATAATATGAAAAAACTTTGAAAATAGCGGGTTTTTGCAGTTTTTAATTATTTTTAAAATATTTTTTTGTACTATTCTATTTTTTATTCGCCGTCAGATTCGCCGTCAAATCAATTATGAAATCGTAAAATTATATTAGGGATGTCTGAAAAGTTATTTCTGTGTTCTGCCGTTCAATTTGCATGATATTTTATATCTTATTTAGATACAGCCTGCTGCGTTTCTTTTATTTTACAGAAATTTCCTACAACAGCAATTTATAGTGCATAGTCTTTAAAGTTCTAAAATATTCTATCGATTCGCCGTCAAATTCGCCGTCAGAAAATATAAAAAACCTTGGTTTATAAGGCTTTTTGAACGGTATGTAATGAATGTGCCTACTTCATTACACCTTTCGGAAGGTGAAATTTATGGGTATAGCTTTGTTTGAACACAATAAAACAGCATACAAGGCGGCAGTTTCCATGTTGAAAACGTCAGGAAAAGCAGCAGTGATCCATCCAACCGGAACCGGAAAGTCTTTTATTGCCTTTAAACTTTGTGAAGATAATCCAAACAAAAAAGTTTGCTGGCTGTCGCCTTCCGAATATATTTTTCAGGTACAAGTAAAGAATTGGCGAAACGCATTAGAAAAATGTACTTTTGATCAAAAGAAACAACATTTTATTTCAGATCCGTCTGCTTTAGAAAAAGAAAATAATAAAATTTTACAAAATATCAGTTTTTTTACTTATGCAAAACTGATGCGTATGACGTTAAAAGAGATTTCAAAAATACAACCAGATTATATTATTCTGGATGAATTTCACCGCTGTGGTGCGTCAGGATGGAGTGTGGGTATAGAAAGATTGCTGGAAGTATACAAGAAAGTAAAAGTTCTTGGTTTATCTGCAACAAATATTCGCTATTTGGATAATCAGCGCGATATGGCGTGGGAATTGTTTGATGGGAATATTGCATCAGAATTAACGCTTGGAGAAGCGATTGCCAGAGGAATTCTTCCAGTGCCAAAGTATGTGTTATCAATCTATTCTTATCAAAACCAGTTAAACCATTATAATGCGCGTGTACGACAGATAAAAAATAAAGCAGTACAGGATAAGGCGGAGCAGCAGCTGGAAGTGTTGAGGCGCACATTGGAACAGGCGGATGGGCTGGATGTGATTTTTGCAAAGTATATTATACCAGAAGAAAGAAAAAAGAATATAGAAGAAATCTCAAATAATTTATACACAGAGAAAGAAATAAGGAAAAGTGAAACAAAGAAAACTGAAATAGAAAAAACAAAAACAAACTTTGTAGCAGAAAATAAAATAGAAGAAGATTTAAAAAAGCAAAATTTTATAGAAACCACTGTAAATCAGGCGGCAACAGATAGAGATTTTGATTTTTATGAAAAAGCTTATGGCAAATACCTTGTGTTTTGTGCAAATTACGATCACTTAAATGAGATGAAAGAACTTGCATCCGAGTGGTTTGCCAGAGTGGATGCACAACCTCATATTTATACCGTTTATTCGGAGC
>CAMUAR010000130.1 GCA_947086895.1 uncultured Lachnospiraceae bacterium
TTTAGACGGTTCCCTTGGTTCTTCCGTTGTAGGCATAAAATTATCTGGGGTTGGAATTGGAGTTAAGGTCGGGGTTGGAGTTGAGCTTGGAGTTTCTTCTCCACATCCAACACATAATAAAGTTGTAGCCAAAATAAAAACTCCTAATAATTTTTTCATTTTTCCTCCCCAATTTAAATTCGTTAAGGCGTGTCTAAAAACTTATTTTCACAATTCATTTCTAGAGCCTGTTCACATAAAACATAAAAACAGCATCAAAAATCATGGCAAGCATAACCACAGAAAGGAAAATGGAACTGGTAATTCAATATGGTAGCTGGTTTCCTTGCGACAGGCATAAGATGTTCGATTTTTGCAAACTGTTTTTTGTTAGTTCCATAGGTTTATTTTACCATACAGCTTTTCTGTTGTAAAGATTAATGTGAACAGGCTCATACTTCTAATACTTCTGCCCTTTAATTTTTTGATTCTAATTTACAAAAGAAATAAAGGGCAAATATTTTATGTCATAATCTCGCACCAACAAAAATACATTAAATTTAAATAATTTTAAAGATCCATTATTTTAATTTTTATAAATTATAGTACTTTATAAATAGTGTCACTTCCTATTCCTTTTTTTCTTTCCTTCTAATATTTCTAGTTCTTCTAACAGTCTCTCTGCTTTCCCTATTTCTTCAAGTAAAGGATTATTATAATCACTAAACGAATCAAGATACGCTCTGCATCCGCCTATAATCATAATTTTCTCAATGTCTTCATTCTCAGATAATATTTTTTCTGCTTTTTTATACCTCTCATATAATGTATCCAAAATTTTTCCATAAGAACCATTCCCTGTAATTAGTTCTATTGTCAGGATAATTTCCATATTACGCAGTTCTCTGCTTCCACAACGCCCATTTTTTATACGTAATTCTAATAATGGTATTACTTTTTGAACTTGTTTTAATAATCGGAATCGTTTTATTTTCTTTTTTACTTGAATAATTTGTTTTTTCATATTATTTTTTATCCTCTTTGTTCCATTTTATTTTTTTCTTTTTATCCTTCTTTTTTTCGATCATCTCTTACTCCACTCAAAAAAATATTGATATCTGCATAAGCAACTAGACTTCTTGTTTTATCTGATTTTTATAGATGCTTTTCAAAAAATTCGCTGTAACACTAGTTAAAAACAATCAGCACTTATATTTTATTAAAATTTAAAAACAATAATTTATTAACCCATTCATCAATACAATCTTTATTTTCTTCCAAATAATCAGGCATACTTGCTAATCGCTCAAAAGAAATTGCTTCTAAATTATCCCACCATTGCGGCGCCCAACCGGATGCATGCTCACTACATTTACATGCACTACACCAAGTCCATATTCCTCCGCGAATTCCATTTTTTTCATACCTATGAAAATATAAATGCCCTTCTTTTTTCCCACAAACGGGACATTTTACAGGAAAGGATTCTTTGATCGGCGGATTAATACAATCCAAAATATTCCCAATTTTTGAATCATCATACCACATTATTATCTACCTCCACGTATAAAATCAGCTAATGCATTTCCAGCATCATACGCCGGTGGTTCTATTGCTTCTCCACCACGCAAAAAATCACGTGCATGATTTAACTCATGAGCAATTGTGTTCGCCAATTCTTCTTCACTAATCAAAGCATCTGATCCAACTTCTGAGTTGTCTTCGTCACAGATTTCTTCGTTCCACCAATCCTTTACCCGATCCAGCAGACTGTCCTTTTTCGTAACGATTTCTGCTGTGCCATCTTCCAAAGCAGATACTGCGTTTTGGGAAGCCGTGTTTTTTGCTATCTGTTCCTTGGCGCGTTCTTCCATGTAGTCCATCAGAGTTTTGTCGCTGCCTCCAAACTCTGGGATACCAACCATTCGCCACTCTTTTTCTTTTGTGACAACGCGGATATCATTTTCGTGGTTTTTGCAGTTGATTACATGGTTAAAGCACTCGTACCGTACTTTTTCTACTTCGACTTCCATTGGAACATACTTTGTTCTGGCGTTCCTGAACTGGTCTGCGGCATAGTCCGTCACTGCGCCAAGGATACCTCTAATCCCAGCAATCGCCATGGTTTTTACCGCCTGACCAACATCAATCTCCGAAGCTTATGATAGTATGTATAGCGGCTTAAGCTTAATGGGGCATAGTATTTTTATGCATAAGTAGTTGTGCCTGTCTGGGAAATCTGCGTACCAATTGCATCATAATCATTTTTATCAGCCCAATCCTGCTTTTAAAAACATCCACTTCTTACTATAGTTTACAGATAATTTGCTATTAGAATATTTCAAAATAAAATATTTGTGATTTATTGTTCTGATGTTTCACATTATTTCTTATCCTTTTTTTCATCTCCATGCCATATTTCTACAAAATCCTTTGCTGTTGCTTTTTGACCTTTTTTGGGGATAATATCCATCTTTTTTGACGATAATCTTTCATATACTTCCGCTATCATTCCGTGATCATTCAGCAAGCAGATTGGTCGTGCTTTTTTATCAGAAATAATCAACCAACTATAATCATCTTTCCAAACAGGATCTATATCTGTTGGAATAATTGGCACACTCCAAATTGGCTCATCTGTCATCAATGAGTTTGTTTCATATAAAATATTGGCTGGATAAAACTCATAAGGAGTTGATTTTGTCTCCATAAATTTTTTTGTAATTCGTATAATATCATCATATTTTAAATTGGTTTCAAAATCAATTTCTTCGATTATATACATCTCTTTCATCCTTATCATTTTCCTTTCTCTAAACTTATCTACATTATTTTCTTGTTTTTAAATACTTGTCTTTAATATTTATTGATTATTTCAGATTGATTATCATGCGGCTGTTTTTAAAATTACAGCCGCACGATATAAAAATAAATATCACTTTATCTTAATATACTAAAATTGTTTTTTACTGAAAACCTCTTTTCGCTTTATTACGTAATTTTATAATATACTTCTCTGACAATTCTAATTCTTTCTTATTGAATAAGTGCTTATTTTTCATAATCTGATGATATACATGTTCTTCACGATTCAACATTCCCAGTGCAATATAATTTTTCTGCCCAATGCTTAAATACTGTTCTGCATGATACCATTCATGATACAGTTCTAAAAGACCGGTTTGTTTTTTTATATAAATAATTTCCTTCGTGTAATCAAAACCTGCTAATTTATCATCTTTTAACACCTTTCCTTTTTTATCTACTTTTACGCCAATTCCTCTGCTTCTTACCTCCCCTTTATATCTTCGAACCTGGTTTGTTGTTGCGATCCGTCTGCCTTCATCATTAAGGGCTTCTTTTGTTTTTGAATAATCTATCGTGTCAAAGATACTTCCATCTCCGTCACGGATTTCCTCGTTCCACCAATCCTTCACCCGATCCAGCAGACTGTCCTTTTTCGTAACGATTTCTGCTGTGCCATCT
>CAMUAR010000131.1 GCA_947086895.1 uncultured Lachnospiraceae bacterium
AATATAATATATAAAACTAAAATGTAAACTTCAACTCGTACAATTTACATGTCCTCTGTTGGAAGGGTGGCTTTTGTCACCGTTCACAATGAAAAAGCTCTTGACTGCACGCAACGTGCAGTTTTAGGCTGAAGGAGGAACAATGGAAGATAATAGTAAAACGCTGCGTGAGGTTTGCGAACAACTTGGTATAACCAGACGGGTTGTACAAGGCTATGAGAAAGCAGGGCTTGTTTCTGCATCAGGACGGAATAAGTATGGATATCTGCTCTATAATGCGAAAGTGCAGAAACGGATTGCACAAATAAGATTGTTTCTCTGCCGGATGTAGTTCCAGAAGAGCCGGGAATGCTGGAATCTTTAAAAAAACATGTAGTTAGTGTTGTGGTTGGTATTGTAGTTATTGTTGTGATGATTACTGCAGTGAGAATAACCTGCAAGAAAATAATAAAATTTATCAGACATAGGAAAAAAGATTTGGGAGGGAGAGAAGAATGAGAAAAAAAAGACGATCCTTTATTTTAATCATGTTGATTTTTGCTGCGTGCAGTTCAGAAGAACAAGATGTAGTTCCCACTCCCAAAATCACAGCGGAAGCGGACAGGAACGATGAACAAAAGGATGCCGAAACTCAAAAAACAGATGAAGAAAAGGAATATACAGCAGCTTTGTATGCAAATAAAGAAGATAATGTTTATTCTGAGATAATATTAAAAGCAGGAACAGTGATTCAGTATCCAAAAAAAGCAGGATATATTTTTAATGGATATTATACCGATACCGGGGTGTGTTATGTAAACCAGGATGGAATGGTGACAAGATCGTATTACGGAGTGGAACTGCTGGAATTATATCCTGATTTTATACCAGTAGAATATACAATTGTATTTTATAATCACGGCAGAGAAACTGGTATTGCAAAGCGAATCTGTAATTATGATATGAATTTGATCGAGGTGCTTCCATTTGGTGAACTGCTGGGAGATGAATGTATTATCGGTTTTCAAACTGCAGACAAAGCCAATGATATTTCTTGGAAAGACCAAGAGATTTATATAAAGGATTTAAAGAATATTACAGAAGAAGAAACCGTAAACTTGGAGATTATCACAACGCCGGTCGTCTTTTTTGGTGAGAGAACCGTTACCTATGAAATCAGCGACAGCGGATATTTCAAACAAAGACTTCATGCAAAGGGCGATTCTTTTGATTGGTTTTCTATGGAAAATATAAATGTAGAAGCATTGGAACAACTGGGGTTTCGTGAGGCAGAATTGGACGTTCGCTGTCTGATTGAAGAGGTGGATGAAGGAGACCAGTATATTCGTATTTATACAAAACAGACTTCCGAGAAAAGCGATGAATATTTATGGGAAAGCGGAAAGATTGAGGATGGCGAAAAGGGAAAAGAAAATATTTATACGATAAAAAGCACTGTGCCAATTGAAATGTTAAAAACACAAGAATTGTATATTTATTATGATGCGGGGGGATTTGGGGGTGATGATTGGGTCTCCAGAGGGATGGATATTACAATTCGATTTAAAAAGTAGCAAAACAAGAAAATAATATAACAAAAAATAAGCTGTCGCAAGAAGAAAGTTTTTCTTGCTTGACAGTTTATTTTTTATAGAAAAACAGAGCGGTAAAATTGCCGGATTTCAACGAAAAAATATTATAGAAGCGATAGACAAAACAAGAATTTTGGGTTAAAATGTCATCGAATCTATTTTATTGTCATGTTTGTTATAAATTAAGGATAAACTTGATGTAGATTTTATTATCGTTATTTTATCAGGGGGAATTTATAATGTCAAAACGAACTATGGAAGCGGGTGATCGCAGAAAAAAACATAAAAAAGGATCGGTTTTGTGCGCGGCGGCAATACTTGCGCTTGCCTCGCTGATCCCAGCAGGGCGCGGGCGTGGGGATGGCGACGATACAACAAAAAAACAGGAATCTGTAACGCCAGCACCAGAAGCAACTCCGTCTCCTACAGAGGTCATCTCCGATATAACACCAGAGCCAGAAGCAGTTTCAGAAGAGTTTTTTGTTAAGATTGACAAGTCGGATATTTTTTGCGGAGACAAAAAATTTACTGACGCGCAGGCACTGGTCGAATATATAAGGCAGCAGGCAGAAGAAGGACAACTGAAAAATACTCGCGTTGTCTTAGATGATACATTCGCAGTGTCAAATACATTTGAGGATGTAAAGAGTGCATTGGAACAAAATGGTATTTCGTGGGCAATATCAATAACAGAACAGTAATCCTTTTGGAATTTTAATAAATTTTTATTTGATTTTAACAGCCGTTTTCCGGCAGAATGTGAGGAGTTATGTTAAAGCAGGTTTTTCATACAGCTTTAAATAATCTTACGGAGGTTGATGTCGTAATTATTGCGATTGGAATCATTACTTTATTGTTGATCTTTTTTCTCTACGGGGTAAAGCGCAGCATTGGGACAAAGAGAAAACTGGATGTGAAATTGCTCAATTCATGTTTGTTTTTTAGTGGAATGTACCAGTGGGGAATCGATGTATGCCCGCTTCTTGGAACGTTTGGAACGGTGGTTTCTCTGATAAATTCCGCGATGAACCCCGCAGAATTACAGAGCAGTTTTTTGTATGCGCTGACTTCTACGTTCTGGGGGCTTGTAGCTGCTGTTGTATGCAGATTTGTGGAAAGTTTATTTCGGCTTGACGGGTATTTTGAGGCTATGAAGGTTGAAAATTAAAAAATTCCTAATATATACATAGTGTAATAAAGAAAGGCAGGATATACCAATGAGAAAGCGCAGTATGGTACGGAAAATTATCAATTTATCTCCGTTGGTCGATGTCTTTATGATTGTGATTTTCTGGTATATTATGTTCAGCAGTCAGAATTTAAAAAATCAGGAGCAAGAATTTCAGAAAACGATTGACAGTTTTGAAAAAACGCTTTCTGAGATGGAAGCAGAATGTGAAGAAAACACTGCGTTAAAACAGCAGATCAAGAGTTTGGAAAGGGAAAATGAGCGGATGACCGCTGTGATGGAGTATGAAGGGCGGTATATTCTTTTGTGGTTTTCCGGCGGTCTGACAGATCAAAGAGAAGTGAAAGTGATTTTGGAGGAAAATACACAAGAGCTTTCTTTTTCCAGTGAAGACAGAGAAAAAGGGGAATTCTCTGCAAAGTTAAAAACAATATTAGAAAAATATTTTGGAACAGGAAAACGCTGTAATGTTATTTTTCTTTATGATGGAGGAAATTCTTATGCAAGGGATATTACAGCGGTGGAAACAACCATTTTAACATTACAAAAAGAGCAGTATTTTGTATATACAAAAATAAATTTATCGCGTTAAAATTAGAAAAAGCGCTTGTCAGAACATTTGTTTTGACAAGCGCGCTTTATTATCGGCTTTAGCCGGTTGAGTGCGTCGGAGTTTTTCGTGTTCCGAAAAA
>CAMUAR010000132.1 GCA_947086895.1 uncultured Lachnospiraceae bacterium
CGCTAATATTTCTTTCGTTTTCACTTACTTTTTATTAGTTTTCCTTGGTCTTATAGCATAATTTTAAGTTTCGCTAATTTTTATTTCGCTTTCGCTAATATTTCTTTCGTTTTCACTTACTTTTTATTAGTTTTCCTTGGTCTTATATTGTAATTTTAAGCTTCGCTGATTTTTCTTTCGCGTTCACTAATATTTCTTTCGTTTTCGCTAATTTTTTATTAGCTTTCCTTACTCTTATATCGCAATTTTAATGTTCACTAATATTTCTTTCGCTTTCACTAATATTTTTTAGCGTTCATTAATATATTTTTAGTTTACGCTAACATCAAGAAGTGATATAATAAATATGAAGTATGATAACTCTTATTTATTACCTGATTTTGTTAACTTATTTTCAACTAAAATTTATATTTTTTTAGCATTTATTATATTTAGGAGGTGGTGGCACCATGAGTATGAAGTATTATAAGCTTTTTGATTTATTGGTACGCAAAGGAATGAAAAAAACGGATTTATTGAATAATAAAATTATATCTTCTCCTACTCTTGCGAAATTATCGAAAGGGGAAACTGTCACAACAAGAACATTAAATAATATTTGTAAAGCTCTGGACTGTCAGCCTGGAGATATTATGGAATATGTACCTTCTGACCAAGCAGATAAAATTATAATTTCAGAAACACATCCAGCCGCTGCTGCTTGTGCTGCTTTAGAACCAAATCATACTATTTCATCAAAACCAGAAAAATATTACCGACCATTCACCGAAGCAGAAGCTGCCAATGTGGATCTTCATGAATTACAAACGAATATCCGGTATCAGTTGGACATTGCCCTAACCTTTGGAGAAAATGTTCTTACTGCATTGTTGGAAAAAGCAAGTCAGCAGACAAATTCCGCAAATGTCGATTATAGTCAAAAAGAGGATAAAACAACAAAGGAAAATCAAGAAACAATCAAAAAAGAGAAAAATAAATTAAAGAAATCAAATAGTCAGGAATCAAAGTAATAAAATTATTGCAATTTAACTTATTGTATTGTTTGAGGTTTTCTATATAATTATATAATATTTTTATATAGTTCACTCAAATTTCTTATAAGAGTTATTTTTTTGAAACCATGTAAGGCGTGTTGGAAAAATAATAATTACACAAATTTTTCATCCGGCGGCTGCATCAAACACAGCCGCTGAATTCCTTATAATATTTATTTTAAAACTGCTGCTTTATTTATCTTTAAAGCAAACTTAACGCGCAGGCATCTTTAAAAAAGAACTGGCATCTTCCCTGGCTCTGCGCTGTATAGCCAAGTTCCTCACTTCTTTTTGCCGTATTGTACTCTACAACTGCCGTCTGTTTTCCCATGGCTTCGAAACCTGCTGGTCTGTCCGTCTGAAGAATATAGGAAGGCATTGTATAGCTGTTTCCAGTTTCATATATCTTTTGCAGTGAAATTACTTTTCTTGGAATGCCGTTGATGGTCACTGTGATATCTTCCAATTCAAGCTCTGGAGAAATATCATTCACTTTTCTTTTACTGCCATGCAGCTCAATCTCATACTCTTTCTGTCTGATGGAAGGAAGCATCATTGACCGGAACCAGAAAAACAGCGTGCTGCTTCCGCCATTGTTGCTCCAAACACAAAGCGAATAAACCTCCGCGTTTCCAACTTTGAAATTAAATTCCTCATCTTGGTCAACAATCATATGCCAGCTCCAGTTTTCAAGGGTTTTGACTCCATAAGTATTGTCGTCCACATAGAATGTATTATAGCAGCCTTTTGGAACAACAACCGAATATTCGCCCTCCTTGTTGCTCCACGTCCCCATACTGCTGCCGCCGGCGAATCCAACTCGTGCCAGAAATACAGGGGCTGGGAACGGATTGCCGTCAAAGTCCGTAATTTTTCCATACAGACGCGCATACTCGCAAAAAACGGTTTCTGTGAAAATTTTTTCCTGCATTTTGATTTCTACGGTTATTTGATCTGGCAGTCCGATAATATCTTTCGGAATTCCCTGGAATGTAATAATTCCGCCGCCGCAGTCAATTTCATACCGCTCGTTGGATTTCTCGCCACTTTCAATTACGAACTCCTCATGGTAAAATTCTTTTTCCTGCTGTGCTGCTGTAACATTTATGGTGAATGGATATGTAATCTCCTCCATCTCTGCATAAATACCAAAATGTGTTTTTACCATAACTTCACTTGGCTGTAAAATTTCTTCCTGCTTCTGCGTATTTTCAAACCACCATGCTTCCAATTTCACTTTGTTCCATCCTTTCCTTGCTTGTCCCATTTTTTGTTATAATACGGTGCAAATAAGTCAAACAATTACCTGTTATATAATTATATATCGGAATAATTGTATCAAAAAAATGTAAAAAAAGAAAGAAAATCAGATAATTTTTAATATAATTATAATGTTTTGGTTTTTACCGCTTCTTTAATTTTTGTTTTGCTTTTTTCTCTTTTGCCCGCTTGCTTTTTTTAATCTTTGCAATATGTTTCCTCTTTACAACTCTGGATACATGAGTTCTGGGTGCAAGCTGTTTATAAATCGCATTCACCTGTCTTGTTGTCAGACGCTTTTTATTTCTGTTATGAAGCTTCTTCATTAAATCAATTACAGCGGACAATTTTATTACATAGGCGTCTCTTTTGCTGACTTCCACCTTTTGAAGCCTGCATCGTTCCGAAAACACAATCACGGAATAAACAGGAACATTTTTTAGATTTAAATATTCTTTTATACAGCGTATATGCAATTTATTTTGGTAAACTGGATTCTGAAAATAATATCTGTGAATATTTTTTCCTCCGCCAAGGCACTGTGTCCATGTACTCCCTTCACCAGAACCAAAAATCCACCCGGAGTAATTTTTTGATTCAATTACATAAATCCCTGAATTTCGTATCATAACAATATCAATTTCTGTTGTATCTCCGTTTTTATTTTTTGGCAGATACATATTCTGTAAAATTCTGATTTTTCCTCCTCTTAATTGTTTTAATCCTTCTACAATAAGTCTTTCTCCATCTTCGCCCAAATTATGCGCTTTCCGGTTGGATGATAACCTACTGTAAATCTTGCAGCAAACAATTATAAAAACCAATAAAAACCCAATCAAAAAATATGGCATTGCTCTCCTCCTTTTGCGATAATCTTATGCGTTCAGATCTTATTACAGCACACAATATAAAATAATTTTTTTTACTATTATGAAAACTGCCAACCTTTTTTTGTTTTATCTTATTATCGCGCATTTTGACGAAAAATGGGAGGGGGATTTTTAGTAATTTTTTTTATGTTAACGTGAGTTCGATGAGCATACTTATGCAAAAGTCATATTTTTAGTATGAATT
>CAMUAR010000133.1 GCA_947086895.1 uncultured Lachnospiraceae bacterium
CCCTTCGGTCAAGCGCGAACTGGTGCAGGTATAATATCTAGCGATATTATACCATATGGAATATGAAGCTGTTCTATAACTTGTTGTTCTCGTTTGTGGCAGGTAAAGATAAAAACCTGGCTTTTTGCATTAGAAAAATTATACAGATAAGAAAGTGTTTTTGCCAAACGATGATCGTCATACAAAGCAAATGCATCGTCAAAAATCAATGGTACAGGTTCTTCGGGAAAAAATAATTCTGATATTGCAAGACGTACAGCCAGATAAATCTGATGGTTTGTCCCAATGCTGAGCCGGTCTAATGAAAAATACTCCTGCCCTGAACGCACTTTGACAAAAAGCTGCTCATCGATAACAACATCATTGTATATGCCGTCTGTAAGCGCGGCAACTTTTTCGGAGATACTTTGGTTTAACCTGCGGCCAAAGCTATCATGTATTTCTATGGAAAGACTGCGGATGGTATCCATTGCCAGTTCAACTGCCGCAAGTTCTTTTGCATTTTCTAAGGATAATTGTTCCAGATCTTGTTTCTTTTTTTCCGCTTCTTCATACTGTAACTGTACGTCGCCAAGTTCTTCCAAAGTCCATTCGATATGGTTTGCGCGCTGGGAAATTGATTCGTATTGACGAAGATATTCTGCTGCCGCAAGTTCTTTGTGTCTGTTGGCAGAAAGCAGTTCGGACAGTTTTTTCATCAGTTCTTCGGAATGTTGTACACCATATTTTTTCAAGATCTGCTGTTGCTGCTCCAGCAGTTCCTGCGCTTCGTTGTTTTTGGAAAATTCTTTGGTCTGTAGTTGTCTCTGTTCTTTTTCCAAGCGATTTGACGTAACAAAATACCAGATCACTCCAATCAGTAAAATACCTGCTCCAATTCCAATACCAGTTGGATTGGAAAACAGAGCCATAAGAAAAGAGACAATCCCCCCGATTAATATTGGCAGCAGGGAATAAAATTTCTGCTGTTTCGCGCGTGCAAGTTGTTCTTGCTCCGCTTGGCGATTTTGTTTTATTTGTGTTTGGATAATCGATTCTCTGCGATTTTGCAGCATGTTTAAAGTCTGGATTTCTGACTCTAAATTTGAAGTGTCCGGTATGTTATTTCTGTTATTTTGAATCTGTTCAGCAAGTCTTTGCTGTTCTTTTTTGACGACAGAAAATTCTGCACTCAGCGATTCGCAGCGCGCACATTTTTCTGAAAGTTCTGATAACAGTGTGTTCTGAGCTTGCAAAAGCAGTCTGTAGTCTGTCTGAGCGAGACCGCGTTTTTTTTCTTTCAGTAATTGAAGCGCGGAAGCAATATCAATTTCATCAGTGCGCGCTGTACTCAGATTTGCAATATAGTTTTGCAGTTCTTTAGCAAATCCTTTTTCTGTATAAGGTTTTAATTGTTCTATGCTGATTGTGTTGCGGTAGGTGGATCTATTAAAAGGCAGAAGCGTCTCAAGGGCAGCGTCTGGAAAGGGAATTTCTCGTCCAGTTTCCAAGTCTGTTATACAAAAGCTGCGCTCTTTTGCCAGGAAACTCCGCACAAAAAGAAGCTTTTTACCGCCAACCAAAAGTTCCATGCTTCCCTGGTATGCACCTGGAGTTTCCCAAGGCTGGTATTTGGTATAAAGGTCATCTTTAGATTCTCTGCCGCGTTTTTTTTCAATGCCAAAAAGCATACCGCGGATAAAAGAGTGGATGGTTGATTTGCCAGCCTCGTTCGAACCGTAGATAATATTGATTCCTGGTTGGAAAGAAATTTTTTTATGGTGGAATTTCCCAAAATGTCCAAGGTGAAGCTCTTTTATTTCCACAAATATACTCCTCTTTTTATAAATTTATTATTTTTTACATTAAAATTTATTCTTATGTATATTTATTAAATCTGTTTTTTCAGAATCTGCCGCAGAAATTTCAGTTCATAATTTTGATTTGAGTTTGTTTATCATTATTTTAAAATCTGTTTTTTCAGTGTCTGCCACAATACTTCGAGTTTATAATTTCGACTTCTTTCTGATTTGAGTTTATTTAAAATCTAATTTTTTAGTGTCTGCCACAGAGCTTCCAACCCATAATTTAGAGCCTTTTTTTTGATCTCTTCTTCTGCATCTTGGTTTGTGTGGATTTTCCGAATAAACATTCCAAAAATATTATCCGAATTGTCGTTTGCAATCTGCTCGACATCAAAGTCTAAAAGCGTATCATCAATAACTTCCAGTACAATACCAAGGGAAAAGAGAAGTTCCCGGTCAATCGTCAAATCCGTGGAACGTCGGCCAGAGAGCAAAATGCGGTAAAGGTTTTCGTCGCCATACTGGGAAATTTGTCGTTCGCATTCCTCCATAATAGAGCTGTTTGTCGAGTCAGGAGTAACCGTGATTTCCAATTTGATGTATTTGCGGCAAGCAGCAGGAACAAATTGAAGAGAAAAGCGACCGCCATGAGACGAAATACTGCCTTTATAGTAGCCGTGCTGCCCAAGTTCATTTCTGTCTATAGGTTCCAGCGAACCTGTATAGGTCATCCGTTCTGCAAGAGGTTCGTGATTGCTGTGAATATGTCCGAGTGCAATGTAATCAAATCCTGCTGCTGCCAAGCGTTTTTGATTGAATGGAACTTTGCCTTCCTCGCCGCCATGCAGCATTAATATGGAAATTTCCTCTTGTGATTTTGGGGCTGCAGAGTCCGGCAGAGCTTCAGGATAATTTCGATCATGGTAGCTAAAACCATATACTCTTGTGTTAAGATCTGGAAAGTAAACGCTTTGTAATTGTCGTTCTAGCAGCATTGTAACATTGCTGGACCATTGGAAATTTCGGTAGTTGGAATGAGGACCTGCATAATCGTGATTTCCAGCAATCAAGACGATTTGAGTGCTGGAAAGTTTTTGGAAATGATAATCCAGTTCTTTTAATTCCTTGATCAGCGGAGGGCGGTGAAATAAATCTCCAGCGATCAGAAGCAGATCCGTTTTTTCGTTTCTGCACTGTTCCAGCACTTTGTAAAATGTTTGGTAAATTTCTCTTTTTCTGATTTTTCCGAGTTCAGTGCCGCTCTCTGGCACCGCTGATAAATGAACGTCAGCGATATGTACAAAATTCATCGGAAACCTCCATAAATAATATGGCTTTTTTCTTATAAGTATAGCACGGGGGTGATAATTTGTCCAGCAGGTGCATTATGGGAACAATTTTCTATCTTCAAAGTGCTACTCACATCAAACAGGGAAATTCGTCTATATCCAAAGCGTCTCCCGCCATCAAACAAGCCGGGTGTTTGACACTTCTTTTTAACATCATATCGCAAGAATCCTTTATTTAAGCT
>CAMUAR010000134.1 GCA_947086895.1 uncultured Lachnospiraceae bacterium
CCCGCGACAACTTGATTAAAAGTCAAGTGCTCTACCGACTGAGCTAGTGTCCCAAAACAGCAGCGCTATTATCTTACAGCGTTGCTATTTTAACATACTTTTCTGGAGATTGCAAGAAAAATTTTCTTTTTTATTTTTTGACAGTGTAAAATCAATAATTTCTATCCTGATTTTCTGATTTATAGAGCAAATTTTGCTTTTAAAATATTTTTTCTTTACTGATAATATTGTTTTATCAATCGCACAATCAGCTTATTTAAAGCTTCCACTGTGTAGGAACCGATGGTTGGCTCTAAATGGCCTTCTCCAATTCCGCTGTCATCTGTCAAAAAAGTATAAGTTCCTCCGGTAATCATTGCAATACTGCGCAAAAATGCTTCTGTTTTTTTATCTACGCCGCTCGACGCAATTGGAATAATTCGAATTCCATGTTTTGAGGCATACTGTACTGCTTCTTTTAGATTCTCTGCTGTTTCCGGCGTATCATGCGGCGGCGCATCAAGAATTAAAAATACCAATTTAACCGCTTCATCTCTCCATTTGTGATCCAGTACCGCATCTTTTAACGCGAGGTCAACCGCTTCTTCATAGTCCCCGCCTCCCGATGCATACTGATCGTTGATCCGTGCGGAAACTGCTGATATATCTGCCATAAATTCATTTGAATTTACAATATAATCATCCCCTTGATCGCGGTAAAAATTAACAGAAAACCTAGTACTTTGATCTGCAACCTGATCTGCAATATCCACAAATTCCTTTTGCAGATACATTAGTTCATCCCCCATAGAACCTGTTGTATCAAAAACAAACATTACATCCAGCTGTTTTGGCAGCGCCTTATCATCTGCCAGTTCCACAGAAATCTCCTCCGTCTGCAAAATAAGCATTTCTTCTGAATCTGTAGAATTTGCTCTATCTTGAATATTCTGCCCATCGCTTTGTTCCGGTTCTACGACCACTGTCTTTTTTTCTGTATTAGAAAGCTCTGCTGTTATAGTCTGTCCGCTCCCATCTTCGACTGCCACATAATCTGCTTCTGCTCTTTCCGAGGTTGTGCTAAATATATTGTAATATAAATACGCTGTGCCAGAGTAGTCTGTAACTGCTTCTGTCAGCTCATTTCCATCTGTATCATACAATATTGTTCTTGCTTGTTTTACTGGATTTCCAGCACTTGTTACATGTACAACCACACGCTGATACGGCGCGATGCCAAAGGTATAAAAATCAAAATAACCATTCTGAACCAAATTGACAAGAAAACCCCAATTTTGATTATCACACCACTCTCCTGCGGTCAGAAGCCCTGCTGCTGGCTCTATAGAAGGAATCAAACTTGTTTGTTCCGGTTCTTCTGGAAGAATTTCCGGCTCGCCTGCGTGTTCTTTTATAGAAGGGGGCAAAATCTCCCCAGAACAATCTGCCGCGCCAGCACCATCAAAGCTTGATATCAATTTATCTGTTGAACCTTCATACTCTGATAAAGTGTAGTCGCCTCCATCCGTCTTCCTATCATCGGACTTTAAACTTTCCTCCTTGCCGCAGCTTGCCAATACAAGCGGCACTGTGAACAAAACAGCAAATAATCTTTTCTTCATAATATCCTCCCTTCCGAGAACGTTTTCATTTAAGAAACTGCAAAAGAACGCTGCGAATGTAAGTTTTCTTGTCGGATCTGGCTTGATTTGTGACGTTCTCGGCACAAACAGCTTTATGAAAAATAAGTGCATCCGCATTATTTTTTACCGTAAAACTTCCCTTTTTTCTTCCTCAAAATCAGCAAAAACATAACCCATCTTTTTATTTCTTGCAGTTTGCTAAAAATCTAAACAGAATAAATTACGGTTTCCCTATTGCAATTTCAATATACTTTAAGCAAATTTCTGTATCTTTTTGTATTTGGAAGATCCAATGGTTTTTCTTAGAAAATTAGACGATGCTTATTGGAAAAAGTTCCAGATCACAAGGGAAAAATTTATGATTGCAACATAGCTTATTTTCGTATACAATAGCAATATGCCGGTTTTGTATACATACACTTCAACAAAAAAACTTAAGATTTACAAAAACTTAAATGGTTATTAAGAAATTACAATCATGGAGGTATTTTAAATGAAAAAAGTCTATTTATTTGCTGCGGATGGTTTTGAGGAAGTTGAGGCGCTTACAGTTGTTGATTTGCTGCGCAGGTCTGGGGTATGCTGCACGATTGTGTCAATCACCGGAAAAGAATTGGTCGTAAGTTCCCACAATATTACAATCAAGGCGGATATGCTGTTTGACGCCTCCTTGCTTGCGGACGGCGATATGCTTGTTCTGCCGGGCGGAATGCCAGGTACAAACCATCTGATGGCGCATGAAGAACTGAAAAAACTGCTGATCTCCTATGCTGCAAACGACAAATATCTTGCTGCAATCTGTGCTGCTCCAAGTGTTTTAGGTCAGATTGGGCTGCTTAAAGAAAAAGAAGCAACTTGTTATCCTGGCTTTGAAGAAAAACTGTCCGGCGCCAAATTATCTACAGAACATGTTGTTGTAGACGGGAATATTATTACAAGCAGAGGTCTTGGAACAGCGATTGATTTCGCTTTAGAACTTGTTCGGCTGCTTACAGATTCTGATACTTCCGCTGCACTTGCTGATTCGATTCAGTACAATCAAGCATAGAGATGAATTTACAAACATTCGTCAAAGTTTCTGTTATAAATCGTCGAAATTAAATTTTTGTCTTTGCAATCCGCAAAAGGATAGCAACTCACAGACACAAATAGACAAATCACCGCAAAGATGCCGCCCACCCAGGAACAAGATCCTAGATGGACGGCACTTTTGTTCACCTGTGTCTGAGCACGCCTTCTCGTACAACAGGAAAGCTGGGCTAGCTGGATTCGAACCAGCGCAATGCAGGAGTCAAAGTCCTGTGCCTTACCGCTTGGCGATAGCCCAATATTTAAAAACATGTAATCCTTACGGGGAACATCTTTCAAGAAAACCAAATCACATACACTCCGAAGAGAACATCAAAATACATTTTGTATGTCTCAAACACCAGAGAATAACATTGGTTTAAGGAAAAAAGCCTTTTGCAAGCAAAAGGCTTTAGGGTGGATACAGGGATTCGAACCCTGGGCCTCCAGAGCCACAATCTGGCGCGCT
>CAMUAR010000135.1 GCA_947086895.1 uncultured Lachnospiraceae bacterium
TTTTCCAAGAAAATCCTTTTCATTTTCCTCTTGACATATTACCAAATTGCTTTCTTGTTTTTGATAAATACACTATAAACCCTCTCTGTATCAAAAAAATATCAATGTTATTGCAAACTTGTAAAATAATTCGCTTTTCTATAAAAAAATTTTTTCATTACACGGGAAATAACAGTTTTACGGTTGTTCCTACTCCCAATTCAGAAATAAATAACATATCCGCATGATGAATCTGTACAATTTTTTCACAGATCGCAAGCCCAAGCCCTGCCCCGCCAGCAGCGCGGCTTCGCGCTTTATCAACACGATAAAAAGCTTCTTTTATATGTGATATCTGCTCCTTCTCTATGCCAATTCCATGATCCTCGACTTCCACTGCAAGAGCAGATTCTTCTAAATATGCAGAGATGCGGATTTCATCTTCCTGTCTGCTTGCTTTTATTGCATTATCAATCAGGTTATTTATCAGTATTAGAAGCTGTTCCATATTTCCCTTGATAATGTAATCTTGAGATAAAACATACGTCAACTTTATTTTCTTTTCGGATGCCCTTATGTGCATGCCCTTTTCTGACTCCGTAAAAAGTTCTTTTACAGAACAATTGCTGTCTTTTATTTCATCTTTGCGAAGCAATGCCATATCAAGAAACTGATACGCCATATTTTGAAGTCTGCTGCATTCCGACATAATAAACTGCGTACATTCATAGCGTTCTTCCTCCGACAAAAGTGCTTTTTGGATATATTCTGCATACCCATAAATCGCTGTCAGAGGAATCCGCAGTTCATGGGAAAAATTATCAATAAACTGCTGTTTCTGTTCTGCGGCATTCTCAAGCTGCTTAATCTGATTTTCTATCTGTTCTGCCATAAGATTAAAATTGTGCGCCACACTGAAAATTTCATCCTTTCCGCAAACGGAAATCCTGCTGTCATAATTTCCATTTGCAATCTTTGCAGCTGTACTGGAAATCTGTCTTAATGGGCGAAAAATAATATTCAGGAACTGAAACAGAAAAAATGACATTATAAGTATTACTGCAGCACCTGTAAGAAAAAGAATATTTTTTGTATGACGCCATGACTGAACGGTATCGCTTAAGTTTCCAATATACATAAGTCCATAATCCTGCCATGGAGCCGGAAAGCTGCCATAAACGCAGAGGCGATTTCCATTTTCCATAAAAACAAGCCTTTCCTGACTATATCCTGTATCCGGCGGAGAAATCATAGTTTCTTCCGATGCAAATGCGGGACTTTCGTAAATCCATTTTCCCGAAAAAGCCACGGCAAGTCCGTTTCCCTTTCCTTGCAGATACCGCGAATACAAACGCATCAGGTTATCTATATTTTCTTCTATGCGATTTCCTCTCTGCTCCAATGCCTGCATATCTCCAATCAAAGATGATGCAATAACATAATGTTCTGCCAGACATTTGTCCCGGACAGCGGAAAGTTTGTCCTCCAAAATAACGATGGAAATAATCAGAATCATTGAATTGAGAAACACAATAAAGAGAATCAGCGCAGCGAAAAAAATCTTTTTTTTCATTTACAAACCTCCAGTCGGTATCCCAGTTTATATACTGTTCTGATCTGATTTTCCAAATGCAGTTTATGGCGCAGTCTCTGTATATGAACATCCACAGTGCGGGTTCCTCCATCAAAATCATACCCCCATACAATATCCAACAGTTTTTCTCTGGAAAGAGCAATGTTTCTGTTTCGAATCAGTACCTCCAACAACTCATATTCTTTTGGCGTACATTCGACGACTGTTCCATTTAAAAAAACCTGGCGGCTGTCAAAATCGCATTTCAAGTCACCCATTATAAATTCTGACTCAGCTTTTTTTGTCCGCCGCAGCACCGCTTCCACCCTTGCTGCCAATTCTAACATCTGAAATGGTTTCGTCAAATAATCGTCCGCTCCCATAGCCAGTCCTTTCAGCTTGTCGGTCAATTCACTTTTCGCTGTCAGAAAAATCGTCGGCGTTCCAAAAGCCCTTTCAAACACCTGATAACCGTCCAGTCCAGGAAGCATAATATCCAGCACAATCAAATCAAATTTTCTATGCTCCAGCAGTTCAACCGCAGATAATCCATCGAAAGACTGCGTACAATGATGCCCTGTAAGCCCTAGATTTCTGCGTATCAATTCATTGATGGACAATTCGTCCTCCACAATCAATATTTCAGCCAATGTTTGCACTCCCTTTTCAAATAATTAAAAGTATATCTCGAAAATGTTTCCAAATTGTAAATAACCTTAAATTCATTCACACTGGCATAAACACCAAAAGCGTTTTTAATTTTTTCTATACAAACGCTTTTCTTTCCAATCAAACCAGGAAGTTTCCTTTTCCTGCTTGCGCTGCATGCTGCCTCTCCACGTCCGTGTGCATAAAAAATAGAGTGCATAGATTTGTCTTCTATACACTCTGACATTGTGTGATTTATTTTGTTGTGATTGTGATAATAATTGTTTCGACAAGCTTGAAGCTGCTATACTACATAGGCGTTCCCACCTCGATCAAATTACCGTCCAGATCATAAAAGCGGATTACCTTTTGTCCCCAGCCATACGTTATCCGTTGATTAACATATGCAACGTCGGGATATAGGTTTTCCAATTTTTCAATAAACACCTCTATATTTTGTTCTTCAAAATACAGTTCACAAGCATTGTTTTTCGGAATAATGTCTTTT
Source organism: uncultured Lachnospiraceae bacterium (assembly GCA_947086895.1). Lineage (GTDB taxonomy): Bacteria > Bacillota > Clostridia > Lachnospirales > Lachnospiraceae > RGIG4057. The sequence goes on from CAMUAR010000135.1 coordinate 2,709, forward strand.
CCTAGAAATTTTTCCCAAATTTTTTTCTCTTGGAGTACAAGACCTTCCGTTAAAATCATATTGCCATCATTGTCAAGTACCATTTCAAGACCGAACAAGTCATGGTAAAATTGTTTTGATTTTTCAATATCACTGACAACAATCAAAATATTCTTTAATTTCATTATTGGTATCTCCTTTTTGATGTTGCAATTAAATCATACTATAAGCACGCTTATATTTCTATTGTATTTTCATTAAATTTCTTTTTCCTTGAATCCTTCCATATTCTCTAAACCAGGAATTGCAAATGGCTGCTTTCCTTCTATCTCATCTCTCTTTACCAAATTGACCACTTGTTCAAGACTCATTTCTCCCATGTCCTGTTGATCAAACTCTGCGTCTCTTTGTCTTACGGATACAGACATATTATTTTTCTCGTTTTCGCCTA
>CAMUAR010000136.1 GCA_947086895.1 uncultured Lachnospiraceae bacterium
AGGCTTTGTAGTATCAAGCATTTTTACATGCTCATGAATAATTCAGGTTTATATAAATATTTCTTTTTTAAGAATTAAAATTTATAATTTTTCCCTCTAAAAATAACTTAAAATCAAAAACTCACAGATCAATATTTTTTAATATAAATTCTTTACTTTAAAATCTTTCTCTGCTTCTCTTCGCTGATCCTTTTTCGCAATATCTGCCCGCTTATCGTAGAGCTTTTTACCACGTCCTAAACCAATCTCAACTTTAACCAAGCTTCCTTTAAAATATATATTCAGCGGAACAAGCGTATACCCTTTTTCTTTTATTTTGCCGAGCAATTTATTAATTTCATACTTGTGAAGCAAAAGCTTTCGCGCGCGCAGCGGATCCTTATTAAAAATATTTCCTTTCTCATAAGGGCTAATATGCATTCCATAAAGATATACTTCCCCTTTTTCAATTCGGACAAACGCTTCCTTAATGCTTCCCTTGCCCATGCGAAGCGACTTTACTTCTGTTCCTGCAAGCGATATGCCCGCCTCATAAGTCTCCTCAATAAAATAATCAAAAAATGCTTTCTTGTTGTTGGCGACAATTTTCTTTGCCCCTTTTAAATCCTTTCCCATAAGCCCTCTCATTCTGATTTTAATGCTAAATTACTATATATTTTTTTATAATTTATACCTGTTTTTGTATAATACAGCTATTTTTCTATGGTAGTTTAATCAATAAAACCGAAAATCCTAAGGTTGAAAATTAAAATTTTCAACCCGAGGATTTCTTCTTACAGCTATATCGCCGACGCTTCTTTCTCTACAATGCGCATATCGATGGTTCTCAGCATCTTGTTTGTCCCGGCAATCTCCACACATACTTTCTGACCCAGTTTAAACGTTCGGCGGCTGTGTTCTCCAATCAGCTGATAGCGCTCTTCATCAAAAATATAATAATCATCATCCAAATCAGCCAGCCGCACCACACCTTCAACCGTATTTGGAAGTTCGACGTACATTCCCCATGAATTGATGCCGGAAATAACACCTTCAAAAACCTGTCCTATTTTATCCGACATATATTCAACCTTTTTCATCTTCTCAACTTCCCGCTCAGCTTCATCTGCGCGTCTCTCTGTTCGGCTTGTCTGCTCCGCCACCTTAAAAAGCAGCCCTTCGTAATGATGAATTCTGTTTTCTTTTAATTTTCCGTGCAGATTTTCTTTGATAATACGATGAATCTGCAAATCGGGATAGCGCCGGATCGGAGATGTGAAATGACAATAGTACCGGGTGGCCAATCCAAAATGCCCATCGCAGAATGTCGTGTACTTCGCCTGTTTCATCGAGCGCAGGCAAAGCCTTGCAATCAACGGCTCCTCCGGTGTTCCATCCACCTTTGCCAGCAGCTTTTGAAGTTCTTTTGGATGAACTTCATCTTGTCCAATATGAAGGCTATATCCAAAATTATTGATAAAAATACCTAATTTTTGAATCTTTTCTGCATCTGGATTTTCATGCGTGCGGTATAAAAACGGAAGTTCCTGCCAAAAATAATCCTCCGCCACAGTTTCATTTGCAATCAGCATAAAATCCTCGATCAACTTTGTGGCGCGATTTCTTTCATAAGCTCTAATTTCCTCTGGAAATCCGTCCTGGTTTAATATAATCTTACATTCTGGAAAATCAAAATCAATCGAGCCGCGTTTCCGGCGTTTTTCGCGCAAAATACCCGCAAGCTTGTCCATCTCAAGAAACATTGGCACAAGCTCTTCATACTTTTTGCATTCCTCATTGTCTTTATCTTCAATAATCTTTCTAACGGAAGTATAAGTCATGCGCTGATCAACGCGGATCACCGTTTCCGCAATCTGATGACTGACCACATTGCCCTTTGCATCAATATCCATCAAGCAGCTGAGCGCAAGCCTGTCGCTTCCCGCATTTAAAGAACAGATTCCATTGGATAATTTATGCGGCAGCATCGGAATTACCCGGTCTACTAGATAAACACTTGTTCCGCGCCGCAGAGCCTCCGCATCAAGCGGCGACCCTTCTGTTACATACTGACTTACATCCGCAATATGCACTCCAAGATGATAGAGCGTTCCATCATAACTTAATGTGATTGCATCATCCAAATCTTTTGCGTCCTCGCCGTCGATTGTCACAGTGGAAAGCCCAGTTAAATCAAGTCTGCCTATGCGGTCTGCCCCACTGATTTCCTCCGGCACTTTTTCGGTTCTTGCCATAACTTCCTCTGGATATTGAAACGGTATTCCATAAGCGTAAATCACAGATAAAACATCCACTCCCGGATCGTTGATATGCCCAAGCACCTTTATCACTTCACCTTCTGGGTTTCTGCGCTCATCGCCATAATCGGTAAGCTTCACGAGAACTTTATGTCCATCCACCGCTCCAAGTGCCTTCTCTGCTGGAACAAAAATATCGTATGCGAATTTTTGATTATCCGGCACGACAAAACCAAAATGCTTTCCTTTCTGAAATGTCCCAACCACCTCGCTTGTGCCGCGCACGGCAATCTCTAATACAACACCTTCTCGCCGCCTGCCAGACTGTTCCTCCTGAACTGCGATCTTTACTGTATCGCCATCCAGCGCACATTTTGCTGCGATCTCTGGAATAAAGATATCTTCCTTTTCTCCTTCCACTGTCACAAAACCAAAACCGCGGCTTGTTCCGTGAAACAAACCGACACGTATATTTGCGTCCGCCGCGCGATATCGTCCTCTGCCGTCCAACGCAACCTTCCCCTCATGAATCAATGTGTCAAGCAGAAGCTTTAACTGCTCTTTTTCCTCCCTCGGCACCATCAAAACTGCTGCGATCTCCTTCAAGCGCATTGGTCGATAATCTTTGTCTGATATCATAGCAGCAAGCATTTTTTTTCTTTCATCTTCCCTAAAATTCCCCATTATATCACCCCTTTCTTAATTTTTTATAAAAAGTTTTTCCTATACAGACATAAACAATCAAACAAAGAAAAATTCCTCCAGAGCTTTGTCTCAATAACAAACTTTCTTACTGTACAATCATAACCACCCGTCAAACGGGTGGTTTGCTCTGCGGCTATAAGCCGCTG
>CAMUAR010000137.1 GCA_947086895.1 uncultured Lachnospiraceae bacterium
TCTTCGGAAGAACCAACGCTGCAAGAATCCGGTTGCAGCCTTGGTGCAGCGCACCGAATGCCTGGGAATATTTGACAACAGGAACCCCCAAAAGCAGCGGAATTGCCGCGCACGCAAATGCATACGTATTCAGTATCCATCCCCGGCTGTCCGAAAACGAAATCCCCGCCTCGTCAATAACCAGGTCTGTTTCCTGATACGCCTTTAGCATTTTATTTTTTAACAGCAATGCCCGCACAGGCGCGCACCATCCAAACAGCCGCCAGCAAACCGCGCACGGAAACGCCAAAAACAGCACCCTCTGCGGCTGCGCCGGAACAACCGTAACGCACTCGTGCGTGCACTGCGTGCGGTCCTCTGCCGGATAGACGCTCATTAAATAAATGTGCAGCCTGGTTCCGTATGCCTGCTTTAACCTGGCAATCGAGCTTTGCAGCATCGCTGCCGCTCCTTTGTTGCCGCTGTAGCTTGCTGCTGTAATCGCGACTGTTACTTTTCCTTTTGCTGTATCCATTTACACTTTAGCCCCTTTCGCATGTTTTGTTTCATTATAAAAGAAAATGGGTGCTAATACAATCGATTGTGGGGTGGTGGGTAAATTTGAAGGGGGGACGACGATCCCCTCTCCCGGCTGTGCTTCGTAAGTGTTGCTAAAATAAGTTTGATGTGGTACTGGTTCGGTTATAATTAAAACATTTAAAAAGAGCCGGTTTCCCGGCTCTTTTTAAATGCTATGAACAATTTTTTTGATTTTATCTTCCGCTTCATGCTGGTGATCCTTCAAAAATTTAGAATAATCGGATGCTAACTGCAATTCATATTGTTTTGCCTTCACTAAATCAAAAAATGAATATCCTTCCAATAATTTATCATAATCTTTTTCTGTAAATGTCAAAATACAAAAGTTACTATTTTTATCTTTGTTTAACTCTACCATCCGAAGTACTTTTGTAAGTCCATAGGCATCTTTAAATCCCTCGGACCTTCCTGTTAATCCCTTCTGTGTAAATATAATTCCTGTCGATACGCCGGTAACGGTCATTAAACTATAAAATTTTCCTACATAAGTCACATCCAGATTTTTTTTGTAATTTTTACACTCTCCTAAAAACACATCCTCTTTTATAGGAATTAAATCTCTGGATATTCCAAATGTTTTTAACGCCTGCCTTCCCCTGTCAGAAAAAACAATAACTTCATCTATTTCATTTGTTTGTGTATGGACATTTTTATATATCTCATAAAAGTAACTTTTACGAATAATAAATTCAACGACTGCCTCTAACTTATCTCCTTTGTATTTTGCTGCTTCGCCTTTCTGATCAAATGGCATTCTCAATATATCCAGTAATTTCTTGAATTCTGATTTATCTTTAGTCGTCCATTCTGTAAATTTTTTGAATTTTTCCAACTGATCTGTAATGATTTTTTCCATATATTGTTTGACATTATAGTTTTCTTTCTGTTCTGTCATATATGGATAACCTTATACAACACGATTACATTTTCCTCCAAAGAAAAATGTTTCTCGCAAAAATCACAATACAAATCGTTGTCAAATTCCTCTAAAGAGTCAAAAAACCTGCCAGAGCTTTTTCCACAGTCATGACAGTAGACCTCATAGAAGTTCGAGAGAAATCCTTCTCTTTTCAGCTCTTCAAGCATACAATAAGCCTGATCTATTGATATTTCCAGCTTGGACTTAAAATGACCTGCATAAATATAATCTCCTTCTTTGATGACAGAAAAAAATTCATTTATTTTCCTTTGCTGGTAAGGCATTAATTGATATTGCAGTATTAAGTTTTTTATAACATTGTATAAGGTATTCTTTGACACTGCTCATCAGCTCCTCTCCAACCAATTCCCCGTACAGCATAAACAAACTATAGTCTGTACCTTTATAATTATGTGTGATACCAAATTTAATACCAGACTGTTCCATCCGTATTTTTACCATTGGAATATCAGATTTTACTTCAATCTCCATAATAAACGCTTTTAGTTTTTCACGCAATAGCCGTGTATCTGCATTTTTGTCAAAAAGATCGTTTTGTTCTGCAATAAATGATTCCAACTCACCCAAGATCGGGATTATACCTGCTTCATCTTCATATGCTTCCAGATAAGCTGTCATTCCCTTTCTTGTCATACGCTGCGCCATAAATGTAATATCTTTTTCTTCAGACATCATATACTCAACAACTGCTTTAAAATCTATATTTTCTATCTGCAATCCAGTTTTGCCGCGAAAAAAATTCAAAATGTCTTGAATCTTATCTTTATAAAAAGTATTGGAATTTTTATATGCGATACCAATCCGGTCAAATCGTATCTCCAGCAATTCATATTCCTTATCAATCACCGCCAGAATCACATATTTTATACTTTTTCCAATATTATTATTCAGCTTATAAGAAAATTTAAAAAATATTTTATCTTCTAATATAGAGATCGTAGGTTTATTAAAATCATCTACCACAAACTTTGTTTTTTTATCAAAAACTTGAACTTCTCCGCTTTTTGCCAAGTCTTTGATTTCGGCAATGCATAAGTTTTTATAACCAAAATAACAAAAATGTCTGTAAGGTTTTGCATATTCATATTCTTCTACAACTGCTAACATATGATCCTGTTCGAACATATGACGAAATTTATCATCTAATGTCTTATCGTCTGTCACATCTACACTATTATTTAAGTTTAATGTCAGTTGTCCGTTGTGCTTTTTGTTATCAATAACGAAGCCATCCTTCACAGCCTGTTTGAAAATCGCCTTTTTCACGTAAGAAGGATATATCTCTAAGATTGTATTTTTAAAAACATCTTTTTCCAAAACAGCACCTCATTTTCATCTGTAATTATATTTATTATAACAGATTTTGAAAATCTGGCAACCTGAAATCTGTTCTAAAAATCAATTCCTTCATACAAACAGGGACAGCCACATGTTCATGCAGCTATCCCCAATAATTTTATACTTCTATATAATAATTAACCATAATTTTTCA
>CAMUAR010000138.1 GCA_947086895.1 uncultured Lachnospiraceae bacterium
TCCTTCAAGGGGGAGAAAAACTGTTCTTTCCCGTAACGCCTACCCTCCCACAAAGTACTGCTGATGTATTGATGATATGTACTTACCACTTTCCTTACCTTCCCTTCTGAATCATTTCAATAAAAATAGCGTTATTCTCTAATAATTTCTATCCTTAGAAAAAACGCCATCCTTGACTCAATATTTAATTCTGTCTTGTATATCGGAGCAATTATCAAAAAAATAAACATGCAAACAATAATTAGACAATCTTCATCCACTAAGTATCATTCGAATTGATTCCCTGAATACGCTCCCTTGCCCGTTCCCTCTGTCCTGCACTGACTGCCCTCGGCTTGCGGTAACTAACATATGATTCCGGAAAAGAATATGTCTTAGATACTTCGTCCTGCTTCATCAGCTTGTATGTATCGGGAAAGTCACTTACCGTTGGCTTTCCGTTTCAGATAATTTTGATGTAACTTATCTTTTCTCGCCTCTTTCTTCCGCATTTCCTCCAGTTCTTCAGATTGGAACACGCTTTCCATTGTTTATTCTTTGGATATACATTTTGCCGCCGCAATCAGCACAATACATTAGTCCTGTGAGTGGGTGCGCCTCGCCCCAACCATCGGGATAACGCCTTACCTGTCCTCTGATACGCTGAACATGATCAAAGGTTTCCTGGTCGATAATCGGCGCATAGGTGTCCTCAAAGATTAACCACTGGTCTTTATTTTGATTAAGAAGTCTTTTATATTTTATAACTCCGTGTATAAAAAATACTTTCTTCAAAATATCAAGTGATTTTTTATTTCACTTATCTATCCGAAAGAAAGTATCTTAAATTATTATAACAAAAAAACAAAATTAAATTCGCGCCTTTGTATCCGTTAAAAATCTCTGTTCCGATATTTTATTTCCAAGCTCCGCCTTTTTTCTGTCCGCCATGGCTTTCATCTCCGCCGCGCTCTCAAACACCTTATCTGTGATCTCTACGCCGCCAAGCATTCTGGCAATCTCCTCGATTTCTCCCTGCCTTTGCAGTTCGCGGATCTCCGTTTTTGTCGAATACCCGTCCGTCGTCTTTTCAATCACAAAATGCTTATCTGCCATTGATGCAATCTGCGGCAAGTGTGTAATACATAAAAGCTGACATTTTTTTGCAATACCAGCCATTTTTTGTGATACTAACTGCGCTGTCCGCCCGCTCACTCCAACGTCAATCTCATCAAAAATCATTGTCTCAATCTCGTCTTTGCCTGAAAAAACCGATTTCAGCGCAAGCATAATTCGAGAAAGCTCGCCCCCTGACGCTATTTTTGCAAGTGGGTGCAGCGGCTCGCCAGGGTTGGTGGAAATCAAAAATTCCGCCTCATCATTCCCAAGCGCTGTAAAACCATCTAATTTTTCAAAATGAAGCTCTAGCTTAACATCAAGAAAATTTAAATCCCTCAGAGCTTCCACAAGCAGCTTTGTCAGCTCGACCGCCTTTTTTCTGCGGATCTCCCCCGCCTGTTTTGACAACATGGAAAGCTGTTCTTGGACTTTATCAAAATCTTTTTTTAACTGCTCTAAATACTGATCGTAATTTTCATATTTTTCAATTACAGCCTGACATTCTTCCGCATGTTTTAACACCGCCGCAATATCCGATCCATATTTTGCTGTCAAACGATTGATCACGCCAAGCCGATCTTCCACCTCAGCAAAACGCTGCTCTTTATCCTCCGCTTGTTCCATATAGGCAGATAACTCACGGTTAAAATCATGAATGCAGTCCTCCGCTTGTCCAAGTGTGTGATACAGCCCTGAAAGTTCTTCGCTGTACTCCTCCACTTTTCCCATCTGGCGCATCGCATAGCCAATCTGTTCCGCCACGCTCGCCTCCCCCTCCTCGGTCAACCGAAACACACTGGAAAGAGTTTCTCGGATTAAATTCTGATTTGAAAGAAGCTTGTATTCTTGTTTTAGTTCTTCCTCCTCGCCTGGTATCAACTTTGCCTGTTCAATCTCATTCAGTTCGTACTGCATAAAAGACATTTCGCGCAGCCGCTTTTCCTCGTCTATACTTGCGCCCTCCCACTCCTGCTTTTTCGCGCGGTAATTCCAGTACACAGCCGCAAGTTCCTTTTTAACACCGGCAAGTTCCTCCCCAGCAAAGCGGTCAAGCATCTCTAAATGTTTCGCCTTTTTCAACAGCGACTGATGTTCATGCTGCCCGTGAATATCAATCAATCCTGCTGCCAGTTCCCGCACTGTAGCGGCACTGACCACTTCCCCGTTTACGCGGTACAGCGTTTTTCCATTTTCCATAATTTTTCTGGAAAATAAAATTTCGCCATCCTCACAGCTCAGCCCATACTTTTCCAGATAGCTCTCAGCGATTGTTTTTTCTGTGCGAAATACCAACTCTACAAGTGCATAATCTGCACCAGAACGAATGATATCTTTTGGAATCTTTCCGCCAAGTGCCGCATTAATCGAACCGATAATCACGGATTTACCAGCACCTGTCTCCCCAGAAATAATATTTAAATGCTCTCCAAATTCCACCTCGATCTCGTCGATAATCGCAAAATTCTTCGCATGAAGACTTATCAGCATAATTAATTGTACCTCTTGTTTTTATAATAACACGCCTTTTTGACATGTTTTGCCTGTAATACTGCGCGGGCAAAAAGTTTGAAAATATTCTTTTTTCAAAC